>CAYPAC010000027.1:0-11009 GCA_964408615.1 uncultured Methanosarcinales archaeon | reverse complement strand
ATTGAGTTACAAATAGCATACAAACGATTTGTTTTAGCATCACCAAAAGACTTAGAAGATGCACGACATCTTATGAACGTATTGAAAAACTTTATCAACAACGAAACATTAAAGAAGTACGAAGCTCAATTAAAGAACTATGCACGAACTATCTAATCTTAACAACAAAAACAAAGAAGAAAGAATGAAATTTGTTGATTACTGGGCAGAATACGTTAGAACACACCCAGATAAAGACTGGAGCAAACAACAAGCAGTGCTTATTGATTCACAATTGTCCAATGCAGCAAAAATGACAAGAAAAAAATACTTAGAAATGAAAGGAGAAGTCTGAGAATAGAAGAATAATTATTTATCCTCTTCCTTATCCATATCCATGTGCTGAGAAATAAGTTCTTCGTCATCCATGAAGTCTTCTTCCTTTTGCTCGTATTCCTCAAGAAGCTTCTTCACGTCAGGACCGTGCTGTTTCTTATGCTCTTCAGGACTTTCTTCCTTAACTTTCTTCTTAACAGCTTTTTTAGCCATACGACAATATAAATTTAAGCGATTTATAAACCTATTGTTTTAAATATTATAAGTTTCTTACAAGAATAAAAGAGGACAGATGGGCAAACATACAAGAACATTATTTCACTTAGGATTTTTGATAATACTAATTTTTACAATAGGGTTTGTTGTTATTAACATACCATCTTTAACAGGACTTGCGGTGCGAGAAACAGAAGAACGGCAAACATATGCACACACACTAAACGACAGAATAACAAGATTTTTTGGAGTATACGCAATAGACTTTCCAAGAGGAACGTGCACAAGCATTGTAGAAGAATTGTTCAACGACCTTGCATACAGAATAACAGAAATAACAAGCGGATACAAAACAACAGGAAAAGAAAGACTGGCAACAATCAATTTTGGTGTTGAGAGCACAGAAAGTTTAGGCACAGTAGATTTAGTGAAAGGAGCATCACTAATCAATAAAGAAAACACTGACAGCTACATCAGCATGCACACAGAAACAGTAATAAGACTGCCAAAAAAAGAAAGACTGACATTCTTCGCATTTGATTTGTACGGAACAACAGACGTACTCTTTAAAGTTACAAAAGGACGATTCTCAACACCATCAGTAGACTGCGAATTCACAGCACAAAACGGAATAGCAGAATGTGATTGTCAAACACACCCTTTGAAAGGGTTTACGACAGATTAGAAATCTTCATGAAAATTTTAATTCAAACATGCAATCATCAAGAAATTTTGCTTTTTCAATAGTTATATTTTGTGGAGTTCTGGTTTTTGCATTAGGAGAGACATATGAAAAACTTTTTTCGTACTCGATTTCCAGTCTTTCAGCAAACTCGTCAAAACGACCATGACGCGCCGCAACAGAAAGAACATCCAAAGCACGCGTATCATCAGGATAACCATACTTTTTTCCCAAACACTCAGCACGCGCCAAAACAGATTCACAAGCATATGCTTCAATATTACAAAGAATTGCTGTTTTAACATACTCTTTTAACATTGCGGCATCAATATCAATCAAAAGTTCATCAATTTCTTCAAAATTATTTGCAGGCATCCCACTAAAATCATCTGCTGGCATCAGCCTGCCTTTCCAATTCCATTTTTTTATTGATAGCAAAAGACTTGCCATCAAGACGATAAGCAGTAATTAATTCTTCAGAAAGAGCATCAACCAAAGATTTTTTTTTATTAAAACACTGACCATATGCGCCCCACACAAAATGACGCAAAGCAATATCAACACGACGCTGAGGAGCACAATCAACAGATTTTGGATAACGAGCACCACCATATTCAATAGTAACAATTTCTTCACGCGGAGCAGCATTCTCAATGGCTTTCACAAAAACTTTCAAAGGGTTTTCCTTAACTTTCTGCTCGACAAGCTTAAAAGCATTCTCAACAGCCTCATAAGCAGTAACAGACTTCCCAGTACAAAAACCACTTGTTCGATAATGCTTATGTTTCTTAATATGACCAGGAACCATAATCTTGTTAATTAAACGTTCAACAATAAATGTCTTGCTCTTATGAAAACGCTTCCCTGCATAACGCGCACCAGTCTTAGGAGCAAAACGACCATCAAGAGTCACATAACGCTGCAAGCCCTCATCCTCAGTCTTAACACCAGAAATACTCCAGCGATTGAAAATTTTTACATCAACAGGAACTTTATCAGTTTTTGTCATTTACTTCCTCGCCTTTTCAATCTTTCCGTGCAACAAAGCATCCAAACTCTGACCATTAACTTTAATAACTTTCCAACGAACACCAGGAATATCTCCTTTTGCACGACCCTTTTTACCGCCAATACATTCAATAATAACCTCGTCATGCTCATCAACCATTTTCAAAGCACCATTACCTGGCAAAAAAGCAGTAACCTGACGGCTGTTTTTAATAAGCTGAACACGAGCGCACTTGCGCATTGCAGAATTCGGCTGTTTAGCCTCGCGCTGAACTTTTTCAAGCACAATACCTTTACCCTGCCACGCACCTTCCAAAGGATCAGACTTTTTCTTCAAACCAAGCATGCTGCGCACATATGCTTTATCAAGATGATGTCCACGGTTCCTGCGGCTAACAAGCGATTTGCCAGTGTACAAACCATTTGACTTATTGCCCATTCATTCAATCCTCACTTCAGTAACAGGAAAATATCTTTTAACAATAGTTTCGTACGAGCGCAGAATTTCTGCACCGCGGCCAATCAACAATCCGCGCGTCCTTCTGTCAGGAGCAGTTATGACAACCACTCCATCAACAAAACTCACGTCGACAGCCTGCAAAGGATATATAAGATTCTTTATAAAGCTTACGGGAGCATCACTAAACTCAACAATCTTCACTTTGGCATTAAGCTTGTGCTCAAGCAAACGCACATTTTTTCCACCACTGCCAATTGCCTTTCCAATCTCACCCTCACAAACAACAAAAACAAAACCAAAAGATGTTTTAATACAATCCTTTAAAACAGCATGCGTCACTGCATCAAACAAAGACATAACCTGCATTAACGCACTATCATAAACAATTTTGCTCATTTCGCTCTTTTAACACCAACAACTGAAACAGAAAACTGTTTCTTACACAACACGCCAACTTCCGAATCAGTTTCAGGAAGTTCTTCACACACAATCTTTTCCATACTGCAATACCGCTTAACACTTTCACGAATACGTTCACTGCAATTCGACGCCAAAAAAACCTTTGCAACACCACCTCGCTTTAATTCCTTTAGCGTGCGCTCAGCACCAATAATTAATGAATCACTTAAAGAAAGCTTTTTCAATTCCCCAGCATCAATTTTTTTTGCCATATTACTTCTTACCCTTCAAAGGTTTCATAAAAAGATTAGTCAAGCCAGTCCCAATAGGAACAACCTGATTAAGCATGACGTTCTCCACAACAGAATTAAGCTTGTCAACCTCACCAACAAGCGCAGCATTAACAATATGCTTTATAGGAGTTTCAAAACTCGCGCGGGCAAGCACTGAAGCCTTTTCACTAACAACACCATAACGCGTAATGCCTTTAATTTCTCCAGAAGCACACATTGTATCAGCAACAAGCATGATGTGACGCACATCAACATTCAAACCCTGAGCATCAATAACTTTAAGCACCTCATCAATAATTGCCTGACGAGCAGCCTCAATACCAAGAACTGAAGAAATCTCATGAATATCATTTGACGTTGTGCGCGCACAATCAACAAAATCAAGCTCAAAAACCTTTTTCAAATTAGTACCTGCAGTAATAACAATAAACTCATCCTTACGCTTAACAGGCAAAACCTGACTAACACCCTTAACACCCTGCACATAAACAGCTTTGGTATTTTCCTTTAATTTATACAATTCATTCAAGCTCTTCTCATCACGTTCCTTTAATTTCAACACAACATTATCACCCTCGACTTTTACAGAAGCACCCTTAAGAGCCTTATCAGCAGCCTTGCTAACATCACTAACAGAAATACCAAGCTCTTTTAATTTCTCAAGCTTCAAAACAAGCTCAATCTTCAACTCAACAATATTCAAAATATACTCACTAACAAGCTCACCAAGCTTAGTTTCCTTAATCTGCAAAGCAATCTCCTTAATATCCTTGCCCTTATTATACGGACTTTTTAGAAAAACTTCCATCATAGGAGTAGCAAGAGTTTTTCTCCCATCAAGAATTTCAATAATGCGAGGCAAACCCATAGTAACGTTCATTTCAGAAACACCAGCATAATGAAACGTATCTAATGTCATCTGCGTTCCAGGCTCACCAATAGACTCAGCACTAACAAGACCAATAGCCTCCCCGGGATCAATCCTTGCAGAAACATATTCATCATAAATTTTTTCAGCAACCTTTTTCAGTTTTCCAACAGGACAAATTTCTTCAAGCTCCTGCAATAACTTCAAAGGCAACTTGTCTGCATATTTTTCAAGCTCTTTGTGCATAGTCTTCACCTTCAATCAGTCGTATCAATAATCTTCTGAACATCAATCCTGCCATTATCTGAACGCGCAACATCAATTGCATCATCCCCATATGTAAACTGAATAATCTTTCCATTAGCATCACGAACAGTGTAATCATACTCAACACGCAAGTCCTGCAAAGCATTGGCAAGACGCCTGTACAAATAACCAGACTTAGGAGTTCTCAAAGCAGTATCCATTAAAGAGTCACGACCAGTAATTGCGTGAAAGAAAAACTCACGAGGATTAAGACCTTCCTTAAAACCATGACGGACAAAACCACGCGCTTCAGGAGTTAAATCACCTTTCTTGTAACAACTCAAAGTTCTGCCAGTATACCCCTTTTCAATACGCTTGCCATGCAAAGCCTGCTGGCCAACACAAGCAGCCATCTGAGCAAGATTTAAAAAATTACCACGAGCGCCAGAATCTGCCATAACGATAGTATGAGTTTTTTTGTTAGCGTGTTCTTTAACAATATTACCACATCTGTTACGCGCCTTGTTCAAAACTTCCAAAATTTTAAGTTCAACAGTCTCCTGCAAAGTTCTTCCAGGAAAAGTTTCCATAGTGCCCTCATTAAAAGACTTAATAATTGTATCAACTTCTTCCTCAGCCTGATTCAAAGTAGACTCAACCATATCACGCGCCATTTGCGGCAAATCACTGTCAGCCAAACCTGCAGAAAAACCAGTAACCAACAAAGTTTCAATACCAAGCTTGAAAATTTTATGCAACAACTCAATTGTTTCCTTAGCACCAAACTGCTTGTGCAACGCACGCAACAAAACGCCCTCACCTTCACCACCAATACTCTTAGTATCCATAACACCATCAACAAGCTTTCCATCCTTAACAACAACTGGCTCGCCACTTTTACTCTTGCCAACAAAATTAAAACCATCAGGCAACAAAACACTAAAAATTTCCTTGCCATTAACAATTTTTTTGTTAGGAAGCTTTGAAAAATCACGAACACCGACAGCAGCCAACAAATCAATCGCGCGCTCACGAGAAAGCTCAACACTCTATGTAAACACAAAATTACCAGAAATACCATCATGAATGCATCCAATAACAGACAAACCATAACGAGGACTGATAAGCTGTGTCTGAACTTCCATCAAAATCTCAGCCTCAGCACGAGCTTCCTCAGTCTGAGGAATATGCAAGTTCATCTCGTCACCATCAAAATCTGCATTATACGGAGCACAAACAGCAGGATTCAAACGCAAAGTCTTGAAAGGAAGCACTTTAACCTTGTGACACATCATACTCATCCTGTGCAAACTTGGCTGACGGTTAAAAACAGCAACATCACCATCCATCAAATGACGCTCAACAACATAGCCTGGCTGTAATTCCTCCAACGCAGCTTCCTTAGTTTCTTCAGTAATCTTTTTCTTCTTGCCATCAGGACGAACAACATAATTAGCACCAGGATATTTAGCAGGACCGTTCTCAACAAACTTTTTCAAATAAGCCATGTTCCACTCAGTAACACTCTCAGGAACAGTAAGCTTCATAGCAATAATCTTCGGAACACCAACATCATCAATCTTCAGCATAGGATCAGGACTAATCGCAGTACGCGCACAAAAATTCGTTCGCTTGCCAGCAAGATTATGACGAATACGGCCTTCCTTGCTCTTAATGCGTTCAGTAATTGTTTTCAAAGGCTGACCACTTCTGTGACGGGCAGGCGGAAGCTGAGCAATAGTATTATCAAAAAAAGTTGTAACATGATACTGCAACAAATCCCACAAATCCTCAATAATAATTTCAGGAGCACCGGCATTAATATTCTCAAACAAGCGCTGATTAATTCTCACAATGTCGCCAAGCTTGTGCGTTAAGTCATCTTCAGAACGCTCGCCGCTCTCCAATGTTATTGACGGACGAATAGTAACAGGAGGAATTGCAAGAACAGTCAAAATCATCCATTCAGGACGAGCAACCTTTGGATTAATACCAAACAATTCACAATCCTCATCACTAATCTTTTCAAAACGCGAACGAATCTCAATAGGAGAAACACGCTTTTCATTCTCAATAAAAGTAGTTGGTTTTTCAATAGTAATCTTAAACTGTTTAGCATTGCAATGAGGACACTTGCCGCCATTCTTTGCAGCATCAATAATCCCCTTTATAGCAGTTCTGCGAGCATCACCACCAGACTCCTGTTCAACACGCGCCAAAGAAGCACTATACTTTACAATCTTATCATCATGAATCAGTATACGACTGCACTCACAGCATGTCGAACGCAACAACTGATGAATAATCTTAATAAACTTAACATGCATAACAGGACGGGCAAGCTCAATATAACCAAAATGACCAATGCACTCCTTTAATTTTGAACCACAAGTCTTGCACTTCAAACCAGGATCAATAACACCCAAACGAACATCCATCAAACCACCATCAACAGGATAACCTTCTTTATCATACAATTCAGGAGTCACAATCTTAGCAGACGCCATCTTCTTAATCATTTTAGGACTCAAAACACCAAAAACAATACTCTGCACCTGTTTGGAAACATAATTATGAACAGTTTCTATCGGAGTCTTGCTGAAATCTTTCTTGCCTTCCTTTTTTTCAACAACAGTTTCAGCTTTTGATTCTTCAACAACTGCAGTTTTAACTTCATCAGTTTTTGTTTCTTCCTTTTGTTCTTTTTTTGATGTCATTCTTTCCTCAATACTTATTCTTCAACAACATTTTTGGATAAACACCCAAAGACTTAAACTCATCAAGTATCAACTTGAAAGCATAACTAATCTCAATATCACTAACCTCAACATTATCACCACAAATAGCACAATAACGCTTATCCTTAATCGTGTCATGAATGGCAATAATGCCGCAATTCTCGCACACAGGAACAACAGTCTTATCAGAATCAAAACGCTCCTTCAACAACAAAGCAGCGCCATGAGCAACAAAAGTATCTTTCTCCATTTCACCCAACCTAAGACCGCCTTCCTTTGCGCGGCCTTCAGTAGGTTGTCGTGTCAAAAGCTGAATAGGGCCGCGAGCACGAGAATGCAACTTGTTAGCAACCATGTGCTTCAATTTCAAATAATACATGCTTCCAACAAAAATTTTCACGCCAAACATTTCACCAGTAATGCCATTATACATTGTTTCAGTACCGTTCTCGCGGAAACCAAGCGACAATAATTCTTTGCGCAAAACTTCCTCCGGCTCGCCATCAAATGTTGTGGCATCGACATAACGGCCTGCGAGCGCACCAACCTTTCCGCCAACAAGCTCAACAAGATGAGAAATAGTCATACGACTCGGAATACCGTGAGGAGTAAACAACAAATCCGGAACAATCCCACTCGCAGTAAAAGGCATATCTCCCTCAGGAACAATAATGCCGGTAACACCCTTCTGGCCGTGACGGCTAATAAACTTATCACCAATCTCAGGAATCCTCTGATCACGAACACGAACCTGCACAAGCTTGTTACCCTCTTCATTCTCAGTAACAAGAACAAAATCAACAACACCCTCTTCACCATGCTTCAAAGCAACAGAAGACTCACGGCGAATGTTAGAAGCAAGACTATACTCATCAAGCGAACTCAAAAATCTTGGCGGAGAAGTTTTTCCAATCAAAACATCCTCCTCTTTAACCTTAGCCTCAGGAAAAATAATGCCGTCATCCTCAAGTAAACGATAATCACGCTCACTCTTATAACCCTTAACTTCCTTATCAGGAATACAAACTTCATCCATAAAGCCGCCAGAATAACGTAATTCCTCAGCAATAGCAGGACGGAAATAAACACTGCGCGCAAAACCCCTGTCAATCGAACCCTTGTTTAAAATAATAGCGTCTTCAATATTATACCCCTTATAACTCATGACAGCAACAACAATGTTCTGGCCAGAAGGATGCTTGTCATAATCAGACAATTCATGCATTACAGTCTGAACAATAGGAATCTGCGGCGTGCACAACAAATTAACATCCATATCCATTCTTAGCGGAAAATTAGCAGCATAAAAACCAACAGACTGCTTCAAGTTACGCGCACCAATAATCAAACGCGCAGACTGAATATTATGACCAAAAGGAATTAAAGAAGTAGACAAGCCAAGCATCGCCAAAGCACTAATCTCAAGATGGGTATGTTCAGGCGTAACCTCATTTTCAAAAAAAGCAATCAAAGCATTCTCTTCCTCAGCAGCATCAACATATTCAATAATACCCTGAGCAACCAAATCATTCCAGCTAATTTCCTTCTTTTGCAACTGCTTAATATGTTTTTCAGTCAGCAAAGGAATGCCATTCTGAACAACAATCAATGGCCTGCGAAGTCTTCCGCGATTAGACTCAACAATAACCTGATTGGCTTTTTCATTCCACAAAACATTAACATTAGCAGAAACAACACCCTTGCGCCGAGCATCACGAAGACCATCTGCAAAAACAACACCGCTATCAACATCGCCGACAAATTTGCCATTCAGGAAAACCTCACTCATTTAACCACACTCCGCAAGCCAAAATTTTTCAATGACTTCAAAACTTCAGACTCATCAGAATCACTTGAAACACCTGCAAGCATTGCAAAATTCTTACGTAAACCAATATTTGTACCTTCAGGAGTCTCGCTTGGACAAAGCCGTCCCAAATGCGTGGCGTGCAATTCACGCGCCTCAAAATTTTCCTGAGAAGAAGACAACGGACTAACAACACGCTGCAAATGACTCAAAGTATTAAGATAATTAAGACGCTGAATTCTTTGTGAAATACCCTTCCTGCCACCAACCCAGTTTCCAGTTGCCATAGAACTATAAATCCTTGACGTCAACAACTTATCACGAATAATAACCTTAATGCTTGGAAACTTACCGCGCTTAACAATGCGCTGGAAATTATACAATAAATCACCAATCAACACTTTCAAATTCATCCTGAACAAATCAGCAAGCAAGTCCCCACTCATCTTAATACGCTTGTTAATATAGTGATCCTTATCATCAAGAGGAATTTCATTTCGCGAGCCTTCGATGTATTTTTTCAGCATTTTACATAAGTTGTAAGCCTTGTAAATCCTATCCTCCTGCCGAGTGCTAACATGAGGCAATAAGTATCTTTCAATAATTTCGTTCATGCGCTCAAGACGAACATCCCGCGCCTGCGTAATCCCAATCTTACGCGCAATGAAATCAATAGCATCATCAGCAGTTTTGATGTTGACAAATTCATACAAATTAATAAGAATTTCATCATACTGTTTGTCCAAAGAAATAGACTTCATAATTTCTTCATCCTTAACCAAACCAAGCGCTTTAATAACAACAATAATAGGGATGCGCTTAACACGCGTAAAAGAAAGATAAAAAACACCATCCTTCATGCGTTCAATAGTATGAGGAATTTTATAAGGACCGCGTTCTGAAAAAATCTTGCCAACAAAATCAGTCACGCCACTTGATTCCTCAACAATAAACCGGTTAGAAGCAAGATCTTCAATATTAACAAGAACACGCTCAGTGCCATTAATAATAAAATAACCACCAGCATCATCAGGGTCCTCACCTTTTTCTATCAACTCCTCACGACTTAATTTATTCAAATGACAAGCATTACTCTTAAGCATAATGGGAAGATTTGCAATCTGAGTAGTAAAACTCTCACGCTGAACATCATTAATGTGAGCGCTAACCTCAATAAAAACAGGAGCTGCATAACTAAGCTTTCTTAATCTTGCTTCAACAGGATAAATATTTCTCTTACTGCCATCTGCTTCTGTAATTTCAGGCTTTGTAACCCAAATCTTGTCAAAACGAATCTTAAAAGAATCAACATTGGGAGGAATAATCGTCGGTTCAATCTCCTTATTTTCGCTGACAATAGCCTGCAATTCACGCTCGACAAAATTATTAAACTACGTAATGCTTGAATTAACCAAAGAATTATCCTCAAAATATTTCTTAATCAAAAGCTTCGGGTAATCAGCCACGCACAACCCTCCTGAAAAAAACAGTTTCACCAGCAGTCGGACTCTGACGAATAATCTTCACCACATCATCTTCTTTCATGCCAAGCTCGGCAACAACAGGATCACTTGAAAAAATTCTTGGCAACTCCTTTAAAGTTATTTTATATTTTTCAAAAACTTCATTTTTTTCTTTCTCACTAACTCTTGAATGCTTGGGTACAAGCACGTGTTCACTCACATCAAATTTTTGCATAAACAACCCCCAATCCCTGCTACTATGACGGGCCGGACGAGACTTTCGGAAACAGCCTTCGAACTCGCGACCACCTCATATCCTTCAAACTTTTTGTTTGAAATAAAAGTGAGGTGCTCTAGTGCCCCACCATTTTGGTGTCCAGGCTGAGCTACCGGCCCATGAACATCATCACTCATCTTCGTCAACATTACCATAATTGTGACTCTTGAATGCGCATTAAAGGCGCCCTGGCCGGGACTTTCACGATTTGCAGCATAGCCACAAACCCATTTGAAC
>CAYPAC010000026.1:0-11274 GCA_964408615.1 uncultured Methanosarcinales archaeon | reverse complement strand
AAAAAAGTTTTTTTCTTTTGACAAGTCTGTTGCCTGCGACATCCACGGAAAAGGATTTTCCTTATCATACACTTTCGGCAAACCAATGCGCTCTAAACGACGGTCAGCAATGTACTGAACGTACTCAACAAACTGAGAAGCATTAATGCCCAAAAGACCGCGCGGACATGTGTCAAATGCATACCTTGACTCAAGCTCAACAGCTTTTTTAATCAAGGCAACAATTTCGTTCTGAAATTCCTGCGTCCAAATCTCCGGATTTTCTGTCTTAATCGTGTTAATTAAATCACAGCCAAATGCCAAGTGCAAACTCTCATCACGCATAATATACTCAAACTGCTCGCCAACACCAACCATTTTATTCTGCCTCTTAAGAGCAAGCATCATTGCAAAACCTGCATAAAAGAAAACACCCTCCATGATAACATAATAACCAATCAAGTCATGCAAAAAACGACGAATGTTATCCTTCCCAACAGTGCTAAAATTAGGGTCAAAAATTGATTTGGTCAGCTCAACAACAAAATCATCCTTTTCCTTAATCGAAGGAACAGTAATATACATGTTATAAACTTCCTCAGGATCAAGACCGAGAGTGTCACAACAAAAAATAAATGTGTCAGTATGAATTGCTTCCTCAAATGCCTGCCGCAACAAATACTGCCTGCATTCAGGATTTGTAACATGACGATAAACCGCAAGAACAATGTTATTTGCAGTCAAAGATTCAGCTGTTGAAAAAAAACCAAGATTACGCATAATCAACAAACGCTCATGCTCATTAACAACAACAGAAGACTTCCACTGCTCAACATCCTTCTGCATGGAAATCTCCTGCGGAGTCCAGTTATTAGCAACACCATCAAGATAATACTGGCGAGCCCACAAGTACGTCATAGGCAAAATTTTATTAGGGTCAGTTTTTGAATTGTTAATAATCGTCATTGACACGCCTCACAATCAGGCTCTGCAATGCGGCATGCCTTAACATGACCAACAGCGGCAACAGGCTCTGCAAGTTTTTGCACAGTATCAACAGCAACAGCTTCAGCAACATGTTTATACTCGCGCTTTTGAGTAAAACCAAACTTGGAAGCATCCAAAGTAGCTTTCTCAATCTGAGAAGCACCAAGAGTTCTCAAATAATACGTTGTTTTCAAACCACACTTCCAAGCATGAATATAAACATCACTAAGCTTTTTGCCAGAAACACTCTGAATGAAAACATTATGCGACTGGCTCTGGTCAATCCACTTGCTACGCGCGGCAGTGATATCAACCGCAATCAAAGGTTCAATCTCAAAAGCTTCCCTATACTTATCTTTCAAGTTCTGAGAAATAAGAGGAATCAACTGCAAATTACCGTCATAATACTTAATCTGGTCAAGCAATTCCTTATTCCACAAATTAAGCTTTTTTAAATCATTAACCAAATAAGAATTAACAACAGTAAATTCACCACTCATGTTAGCCTTAACATAAATATTCTTATAAATCGGCTCAATGCACGGAAAACAACCAACAATGTTAGAAATCGTTGCAGTCGGCGCGACAGCCATCACATTAGAATTACGCATGCCAAACTGTTTGACATGAGCGCGAACAAGAGGCCAGTCCATTCTTTCCTCGCGAGAAATATTAACCTTCATACCACGCTCTTCTTCCAGCAAGCTTAGCGTGTCGATAGGAAAAATATTTCTGTCCCACTTCGAACCCTTATAAGACTGATAAGTACCGCGTTCCTTTGCAAGCTCAGAAGAAGCAATAATTGCATGATAAGAAATAAATTCCATGCTCTTGTCAGAAAAATCAACAGTGGCAGGAGATTCAAACCTCAAATCAAGCTTGAACAAAGCATCCTGAAAACCCATAATACCTAAACCAACAGGACGATGCTTCAAATTAGAATTTTGCGCTTCAACAGTTGGATAAAAATTAATGTCAATAACATTATCCAGCATTCTAACAGCAGTCTTCACTGTTTTTGCAAGAAGTTCTTTGTCAAGCTTGCCGTCAACAATGTGATGGCCAAGATTAACAGAACCAAGATTACAAACAGCAGTTTCGTCCTCAGACGTGTTTAAAGTAATTTCAGTGCACAAGTTTGATGAATGAACAACACCGCAATGGTCCTGCGGAGAACGAATATTACAAGGGTCTTTAAACGTAATCCAAGGATGACCTGTCTCAAACAACATGCTAAGCATTTTACGCCACAACTTAACTGCTGAAACAACCTTGAACTTTTTCATCTGACCTTTTTTAGCTTTTTCCTCATACTCAAAATAACGCTTCTCAAACTTTTTGCCATAAACATGATGAAGCTCAGGAACTTCCTCTGGAGAAAACAACGTCCATTCCTCATCATTCAAAACACGCTTCATAAAAACATCAGGAATCCAATTGGAAGTATCCATGTCATGCGTGCGTCTGCGCTCGTCGCCAGTATTTTTTCTCAAGTCAATAAAATCCTCAATGTCAAGATGCCACGTTTCCAAATACGCACATGTAGCGCCCCGACGCTTGCCACTGCGATTAATAGCAGCAGTTGTGTCATTAGCTATTTTCAGAAAAGGAATAACCCCCTGGCTTTCAACATTCGTACTCTTAATATAAGCGCCTGTTGCACGAATGTTAGTCCAGTCGTTAGCAATGCCCCCAGACCATTTTGACAACTGAGCATTATCGCCAATACATTTGAAAATATGCTTAAGATCATCCATAACAGTTGTCAAATAACAAGAACTCAACTGCGGATGAGACGCGCCGGAATGAAACAATGTTGGGGTTGAAGGAACAAACAAAAACTTAGACATAACTTCATAAAATTCCAAAGCACGCTCATTTCTGTTCTGCTCACTAATAGCAAGACCCATGGCAACACGCATCCAAAACGCCTGCGGAAGCTCAAAACGAGTATTATCGCATTTCAGGAAATACCTCTCGTATAATACCTGAACACCAATGTATTCAAAAAAATCATCGCGCTCAATTGCAAGTCCGTAAGAGAGCTTTTCCAAATCAAAATCAAGCATGCGCTTATCCAACAAACCTTTCTCAACACCTTTTTTAATCCCATTAACGAAAGCCGAACGATACTCCATTCCAAAAACATCATTCGTAATAGACTTAGCCATCACTTCCTTGTACAATCTTTGCAAAAACAAACGTGCGCCGACAAAACTGTACGCAGAGTCACACTCAATAAACGCAATAGTTGCAAGCACAAGAGCCTTGTCAATTTCTTCAGTAGTAACGCCATCATAAATGTTTTTAACAACCTCCTTTACAATTACATCAGCTTCAACATCATTCTCAAAACCCTTACTCGCGCGAAAAATACACGCCTTCACTTTCTTAATGTCAAACAAAGCAATCCTGCCATCACGCTTTCTAATAGTAAGCTTGCCAAGCAAAGACTTCTCAATATTCTGCTTTTTCTGCTCATCACGCTCTTTCTGACGCTTGTTTCTGTACAAAATGTACTCTTTAGCAATTTCGTACAAACCTTTCTGAACAAGATTTTTCTCAACCAAATCCTGAATGTTTTCAACATTAGGAAAAAAATCAACAAAACGCTCCTCAGCCTCCTGACAAATCAGCAAAACAATCTCATCAAGCAATGCTTCCGGCAGTGTTTGTCCACATGCCTTGACAGCCTTCAAAATAGCATTACGAATCCTGTTCCTGTCAAAATCAACAACTTCACCATTACGCTTGACAGCCATTAATTTCGCCATGCATTCACCTTTTTTTCAGTTTCTGAACTTCTTTCTCAAACTGGTTAACATCCCTGAACCTTCGATAAACAGATGCAAACCGGACGTAAGCAACATCATCCATATTTTTCAATGTGTTTGCAACAAGCTCACCAATCAAACGGCTCGGAATTTCATTTGAGTCACACTGGCGCAGTTCTGCTTCAATATTTATTGCCGCAGACTCAATTTCCTCGCGACGAATAGGGCGCTTTTCGCACGCCTTAACCATTCCACTAATAATTTTGTCGCGCACAAACTGCTCCCTGCTGCCATCTTTTTTCATAACACTTAATATTGGCGTTTCAATGCGCTCGTAAGTTGTGAAACGCTTGCTGCACTTGGTGCACGCGCGACGGCGCCTTATCAAGCTTGATTCAGCAGCCACCCTGCTTTCCAACACTCTTGTACGTGTTCCTAAACAATAAGGACACTTCATCGCGCTCTTTTTAACACCACCTATAGTGTAACTATCCTTTTGGAAACCCTAAATGCTGTGCATATATTTAAGCATTATTAAGATGAAAAATGCAGGATGAGAAATATATTATAATTTAAACCCGTATTTTTGTTGTGCAACACTAACTGCAGCATCAAGACGCACAACCAACTCGTCAATAGTTATTTTTCCATCAGAAACTTCGCGACAGTCAGCAACACACGACTTAAACACTTTACTAACAATAGCAGCATCTTCTATTTTCTCAACCAATTGCGGATTTTTTGACAAACGCAAAGCAGAAACGTAATCGATAACAGCTATAGAATAATAATGTAAATCACGCAATACATTACCACGAACATCAACTGCATGAGCACATATAGCATCATTCTTCAAAGCCCGATCAATAGCAAGAAAAACACGACGAAAATCATTCTTAACATGATAACATTGAGCTGCATGAACCCACCCTTTTGCAGAATGTTTATCAAGACGAATTTCCTTCACAAAATACTTCAAAGCCTTTTCAAAATTACCAAGAATAAGATGCGTCTGACCAATGTTGCCAACAAACTCACTATTCAAAGGCGCAAGAGCAGAAGCCTTCTTAAAACAAACTAAAGCTGCTTCAGGATTTTCACCCAAGGTCAATAATGTCGTTCCTTTTGTTGCATGCGCTTCAGCAAGATTTGGCTTTATTTCCAGCGCAGCATCATAATCACGCAATGCCTCATCAAGATTATTTCTATCATGATACAACAAACCCCGATTCACGAGCGCGTGCGCATTCTTTGAGTTCATTTTTAATGCAGTATTAAAATACACAAGCGCCTCATCAAGATTGTCCAAACGCACATAACATATACCAATAAGGTTAAACCCTGTAGATTTTTGCTTGTCTGCAGTGCATAGTTTGATTGTTTTTTCAAAAAGAGGGATTGCTTCTTCATACTTACCTTGGTCAAATACTCGGCGGGATTCTACAAACCATTCTTTTACAGCATCCTCTGGATTTATCTCACTCATTTTTGCAATAAAGCCTCCAACTGTTCAACTAGATCATCAACGCTCAAGATTCCATCCTGCGCCTGCGAACAAAGAGCAACAGCTTCCTTGAAATCACCACTCTCACCACCAGCTATTTCAATACAGTCAATCAACTCCTGATTCTTGGACAATTTTAATGCAGTTACGTAATTAATAAATGCTTGAGAAAACTCATCATTAAACATGTGCAAATGAGCCTGCTCTTCATACGCAGCGCTGTTGTTGGGATTAAGCTTGAACGCATATGCAACTGCCTTCAATGCTCTTCGAAAATCTTCATGCGCACGATAACACTGCGCAGCATTCACAAAACCAGTCGATGCGAATTCAGGCGCGTGGCAGCGCGACAAACGAATCTGGCGAACAAAAAAAGGCAGTGCGTTCTCGGCATCATCACAACGAAGATAAATAATGCCTGCATCACCCTGATATCCTGCATTATCAGGACACAAAACTGCAGCTTTCACCAAACACGCTTTTGCTTCATTATACATACCCTTGTCTGCCAAACAAACCCCTTTTTCAGAATATGCTTCATCACAACCAGGATTAATTTCAATAACACGATCATACTGTTCAACTGCGGCATCAATATTGCCTTCTCGCTGTGCACTTCTCCCCAAATTAAGAAATGCCATTATGTATTCAGAATCATACCTCAGCGCCTCATCAAAATACAAGCGTGCTTCATCAGGATTATTAAGTTTTAGATAACAATAGCCAATTAAACCAAGTGCCACTGCTTGATCATGATTATCGCTAATATGACGTACAACTCTTCCAAACACAGAAATAGCTTCACGATACTGTCCCTGACCCATCAATGCATGCCCTTGCTCAAGCACGCGCACACACGCTTCATCAATATGCATACCCCCCTAAACTGTCTTGACTTTAAAAAGGCAACGCTTTAATACAAGCATTTTCTAAAAGAGAACATGAAACTAATAATTAAAGACTTCAACCTCAAACACACACTTGAGTCAGGACAATTCTTCAGATATTATTTAAAAAATGAGTTTTATTATGTTGTCAGCGGAAATAATTTTTTCAAGATACGACAAAATGGAAACAAGCTTGAATTTTTTGGGACGAAAAGAAATCTTGTAAAAGAATTTTTGGGGCTCAATCACGATTTTGAAACAACAAAGAAAAAATTAAGCACGGATAAACATCTCAAAACAGCACTGCAACAATATTCAGGACTGCGCATCATGAAACAACAACCGTGGGAAACACTAATTGCGTTTATCTGCTCATCAGCTTCCAATATTCCTAAAATAACAAAAAATGTTAATTTGCTGGCGGAGAACTTTGGCAGAAAAATAAATTTTGAAGACGAAGAAATGTATACACTACCCACAATTGGTGAAATGAATGATTTGGAAAAAATAAAAAACTGCAAAGTGGGGTTTAGAGCAAAATATTTGTTAGCAGCCAATGAAATAAATACAGATTTTTTTGACACGATTAATGATTTAAACTATACTCAAGCACTTTCAAAACTAATAAAACTTAATGGAGTAGGAGAAAAAATAGCAGACTGTGTTTTGTTGTTTGTATGCAACAGATTAGAAGCATTTCCTGTTGATGTTTGGATAAAAAGAGTGATGGAAGAATTGTATTTCGACAGCAAGGAGAAAAACAATAAAGAAATAAAAGAATTTGGAATCAAACAATTTGGAAAAAATGCAGGATATGCAAACCAGTATTTGTATCATTGGAGGAGGAATCAATGAAAAAGATTATTGAAATATTACGTGCACTTGAGGAACAACAACAAGACGAATCCATGCTCTCACAATTCGGCGAGCGAAGTCCTTTCCAAATATTAATTTCCACAGTGTTAAGTGCGAGGACAAAAGACACAACAACAATTCCTATCTGCAAAGTTTTGTTTGCGAAATATCCAGATGCGAAAAGTCTGGCGAGGGCTGATACAAAAATATTGCACAAAATATTGTACGGCATAGGGTTTTACAAAGTGAAGTCAAAAAGAATAAAAGAAATCAGCAAAATTTTGTTGGAGAAATATCATGGAGAAGTTCCGAAAAAACTTGAAGAACTAATTTCGCTGCCAGGTGTTGGGCGCAAGACTGCAAACTGCGTACTTGTTTATGCATTCAGAGTTCCTTCAATTCCAGTAGACGTGCACGTTCACAGAATTTCTAACAGACTTGGATGGATAAAAACAAAAACACCAGAAGAAACAGAGCAGGCATTGATGAAACTTGTTCCGAAAGAATTTTGGGTCGAAGTCAATGAACATTTTGTTGTTCACGGACAAACAATATGCAAACCAATATCGCCATTTTGCAGTAAATGTCCTGTTAGTGATTATTGCAAAAGAATTGGGGTGGTAAGTAACAGGTGAACGGAAGTTTGTCAAGAACCACCAGCTAAAGCAGGTGGCGTGAAGTGATAATAACCACAAGATTTAATAGTAGGTGGATTCTTGACATGCTCAGAAAATGCTCGTCCTTTATCTACGAACTAAAGTAGGTAGAGTTAGTCGAGAGCATTTTCTGACATTTAAAATATTAAAAATTATTTGATACAATTATGGACTCAAAAAATATCATTCAGGTTCATATAGACCAGAAGAAAGCTAAACAAGCCGCGGATGAAATAGACGAAATAAGAAAATCAGGCGTTTTTAATCAGGGAAAACCTTCATTAGAAATTATTAAAGAATGGCGCAGGAAAAGAAGATGATTATTCTTTCAACTTAAAACTCTGACGAAAAAAATAAAATCACAATCTTAATAAACAAGCCACTGCCAACTTTGTTGCATGAACCTTGAAATAAAGTATGTCAGAGATGTTGAGCATGTAAAGTATGCGCGCGAAGGAGACGCGGCACTTGATCTGCGCGCAACAAACACGTGGATAGTTGAGCTTGACAGCACGCAAAAAGAAATACAACAAGAATCATATGTTTTAAAACCAAATGAAAGAATACTCATAAAAACAGGAGTTGTGCTTGCAATACCAAAAGGAAACTGGGGAAGCATACGCGACAGAAGCGGATTAGCACTCAACAACGGACTGCACTGCCTTGGAGGAGTAATTGATGAAAATTACAGAGGAGAAATATGCGTTGTTCTCATTAATCTTGGAACAAAAGAAATACAGCTGAAAAAAAATGACAGAGTAGCACAAATCATAATACAACCATACACGCGAGTAACGACAACAACAGTTAATGAACACGAAACAACAATGCGCGGAGAACAAGGATTTGGGTCGACAGGCAAACAGTAAATTTATCAGTCAAGAATAGAAATCAATTTAAACCACTATCTAACAACGAAAATGCATGAGGTGGAATGAAAAAGAAGGGTTTACACTTGTATCACAACAAATAAGAGACAAGATTGCACACTATTCATTGCACACAGACGCAACAACAATCAAACGCGACGATGAAGGACACTTCATAGACAAAAACTTAGAAGCAAGAATACAACCCGCATCATTTGAGCCGACATTAAACAATGAAGCATATATTCTCGATGCAGAAACTGCAGGTATTTTTCGGCCAACAAAAGAACAAACCGGAAAAGAAGCACTATGTAGAGCGCCAAAGCAAAGAGTTGAAATAAACGAAAACGGATTTGAAATACGAAAAGGATTTTTTTATTTAATAAAACTTGTAGAAAAAGTACGAATGAGCGAAAATGAAGACATTGAATCCTCACCAAAAAGCACATTCGGAAGACTGTTTTTAGACACAAGAATGATAGCAGACTACAATCCCTGCTTCAACAAAATAAAAGCATGCTACAAAAAAGACAAACCACTTGAATTATGGCTATTAGTCCATCCACAAGCATTCAACACCACAATTTATCCAGGCAGTTCTCTAAACCAATTAAGATTCTTTGAAGGAATTGGAGCACATTTAACACCGACAGAATTGTTGGAAGAATGCAAAAAACAACCCCTGCTTTATTACAGACAAAACGATGGAACATTAAAGCCAGCAACACTTGAAGAACACATCATAACAGACGGAGGACTACAAATACACATTGATGCCTTAGGCAAACACACACAAGGAATTGTCGGACTCAAAACAAGACACACACCATTTTCTGTCGACACAAAAAAGCTAAAAGGACACAAAGCAGAAGATTATCACCGAGCAGTGTTTAAAGAACAGCCATTAATCGAACCAGAACAAGCATACTTGTTCTTCAGCAAAGAATGCATAAATGTGCCGCCACATTTGTGCGGACAGCTAAAAAGCAGAACAGATATAGGACTAAATGCAAAACTACACGACGCAGGATTCTTCGACAACGGATTCTTTGCAGACTGCGTATTTGAAATCCAGTCAAACGAAAGAGTCGCGACAACATTCTACCACGGAATGCCAATAGGAATAATGGACTTTTTCAGAACAACAATGGAGCCGGACAAAATTTATGGAAAAATAATCGGCTCAAACTATCAAGGACAAGTAGGTTCTAAAGTTGCAAAATATTTTACAGACTTTGATTTTAAGAGGGCGAGAGAAGAATATTGTGGAAAATAGAAAATAATATAAATACGTTATGTGCTGACTGAGTGCATGATTGCGCCTTGGTACTACAGAGCATATGAAAGACTGGAGAGAGAAATAAAAACTTCTTTAGAACAGATTGCAGGTGATGCTTCGCACGTGAAAGAAACAAAACGAGAAATAGAGCCACTGATGATAGTTGAATACAATTTCAGCATTTTTGAAGTCTATGATATAGATAATAATCTCGCAGCAAAAGTAAGTTTGGGAAATATTCCCACAGACACAAAACAAAAACCAATCTTTGAAAGCAAAGACACACTTAACCTTCAAGTCTATCATCCGGAATTTACACCTGCACTGAAGCTCAAACCATTAGAACAAAAAATAGGAAACGTCGAAGAGAAAGTCGAACAATACGCGCAAGAATACTGCGACCTTTGTAAACAATTAGGAGACGCAGTACACCAAACAATATTATTGACCTCAATCAAAGATTATGAATCACTCAAACCCTACGCACAAAAATTACTCAAATCAGGAAGAAAAATAGTAATTCAATTCTACCAAGAAGCAAAATGGAACTCAAAAGGCATTGCAGAAGCATTTGGCGTCAGTGAACAAGACATAAAAAATGTTGTCGAACAAATCCGAGCACAACTGCCACAAACATATTTAGAACTTGAGAAACAACTGGATGAATTTTAGTACTCTGCATTTTTAAGAATACTAACTATCTCACTTCTCTTCCTTCGACTTTCGTATATCTTGTAGAGTGATAAGCCTAAGGCACATGCCGATACAAAGACATCGAATAAAACAACATTCCAAAAATAATATTTATTCCATGGGATAAACTTTATCTGAACTAATGATGTAACGACACCGAAAGTGCCAAAAATAATACCTGCCAAAATGCTAAAGAGTGTGGAGAATATCGTGTGAGATCTGGACACGTATCGTGCATAGCCTTGCAGTAACAGTTCCTTCTCAATATCCGAGTTGGTTCTCATTCTTTCGTGTTTCTTTTTCAACATGGAATATCGCCCCGATGCCAACCATGACGTAAATAATCGACGCAAGAAAAAAAATTAAATTCTGGTTTATAAGACTATAATAAACTATGAACACCAGCCCGAACATAATCCCCAAGACAGATATTAATAGAAAGACTAAAAGCTCTTTGTTATTTGTGCTGCGATTATGAAGAACATTTTGCCGGTTGATATCCATTTTCCTTTGCCTCCTCAAGTGTTTTGAAATCGAGGATGTTTTCTCTTGAGATTTCTTTACCATCACAAGTCTTTAAATCATAATATAACAATGTTGTTTTATCGCCAATAAACCTATTCTCAGAAATAATTTGGTGTGCACTTATTCCACCGACTATCAATACACCAATTAGAAAGAAAATTCCAAGTTCAGCTGAAAGTCCTTTTTTGTTCATAAAAAAACCTCTTTTTAGCAGTCGCTTATAAATTTATTGAAAACGTGCAGTCTGTTATTGAACGCTTCAACAT
>CAYPAC010000025.1:0-11313 GCA_964408615.1 uncultured Methanosarcinales archaeon | reverse complement strand
GCAGAAGTAAGAAAAAAATTCAAAGACAAAACACAAGCACAACAAGAAGCAATAGCAGACATTGCTGCAAGATTTAAAACATTAGACTTGGATGACTGTAAAGAACAAAAACCTCAAGGACTTACTGAAGCACAGCAAGAAGCATTAGACGATATAGCAAAAAGGTTCAAAAACTTGGAGATTGATTGAGAAGGTTCAAAAATGATACTTTTAATCATGATTTATTTAATAAGAAAGAAGATGAAGAGATGAGCTTGCTCAACAAAATAAAAACAGCAGCAGCAACAGTCGCAGTAGCTTCTGTTGGGTGTTCATCTACTGAAAAAAAAGAATATCCGACATGGATGCTTCCAGTAAATGCAGCTGCAGGATATTTTGGCGCAGTTGCAACACATGAAGCAGGACATGCATTGGCTGCAAAATTAGGTGGCGCAAAAAAAATAAAGGTTGATGTCCTTCCTGGTAACTATAATAATGACGGTTTTCATTTAGGTTATACAGAATCCAACGGAACAAGTTTAAGCAAAAGTGAATACACATGGTTTAATGTTGCAGGACCTTTGGCTAATTTTGGTGAAGGAATTATTGTTCGTGAAACACTAAAAACCGGCTATGTTCCAAATATTGTTCAGCCAACATTACAATGGGTTGCGCTGTGGAATAAATGCTTTGGTTATTCGGAAGCAATTAATGGTTTGGTGCGGAGAAAAAACACAGATTTTGGCAAAGAAAACATAGGAATTCCTCTTGGATTTATTGCTGCACAAATGGCGTACGACATTTATGATTTTGGCTCAGACCAAAGATTCATGGATGTTTTGACAGGAGAAAAGTTTTACGAACCCAAAAAAACAGAAGTCAGTCTTGAAACAACAACAGATGGCATTGGTTTGTTTGTAACGAAGAGGTTTTGAAGATGAGTCTCCTCGAAACATTGACGCAATGGCCTGATTCAGTTTTGTCCTCGAATTTTTCCAACTTCTTTCAACTTCCTTTCAATCTCTTTTTGTAATGTTTTAATATAAAGATTTAATTGCAAATCTACAGATTTCCAATCGTCGTACGTTGCTTTTTTGCCGTAATAAACACTTCTGTTTCTTGCTGTTCGTATTCTATCGAAGAAATTCCAATCAAACTCTAATTCAGGATGTTTTTCACAGAAGAATGCAAAAACACATTCGTGTGTTCTGGCTTTTATCTTATCAAACATAAGAATTGCTTCACAGAGAACGTGCAAAACATCGTACCCTATTTTTAGAATTGCGTTCCATTGTCCGCTTTCTTTTGGCGCTTCTTGTTTCCAAACATTTATTGTATCAAGGTCAACAAACGCAATTGAAACCATGGATGTTATTTTTTCATAGTCTATTTTTGCAAGTGCCACAAAAGAGCCTTCTGCTGAACACTTGCTGAAAACACTCTGCTGTGTTCTTTCTTCATCATGCATGTGCCACCTCCACTTTTACAAAATCAAGAGTTCCTTTAACAAGATATCCCTCAATAACATTTTTCAACAAACCAATGGGGAATTTGCAAAGCTCGGCATGGTCTTTGCAAACAAACACTTCGATTTCCCTGCGTAATTTTCTCCAGTATTCTCCGCGTTTAAGCCCTTCTGAATCTCCATAAATGAAAATATCAATATCACTGTCTTTGTACCAATCCCATCTGCTCATACTCCCAAAAAGTATTATCGCCTTGGCTTTTGGCAAACTGTTAAGGTGGCTTAAAAAACCAATCCTTTCAAATTCAGTCAATGCAAAAATCCGTTTTCGTGCTTGATACGCAGGATTTTCACAATATCCAACGTAATACGGCATTTTCCCTCGTTTTTTTATGCGTTTAACTAACTCTTCTTTTACCATTTTTTTTAACCAAACAACTGCTTGCGGCCGGCTAATCTTTGCCTCGTTCAGAATTTCTTCAAAATGCCAGTGTTTTGAAGGCTCATTAAAAAATAATTCGAGGATTTTTCCTTCCTTCTTCATTTTAATTAGTACAAAGCTAACTATTATTAAAACCTTCCTATCTTACGGCACATTTTTAAGCCACATAAACTATACGGTCTGAAGTGAAATGACAACACAACAACTTAATCTTTGGCCAATAAATTCTGCAGAATTAATAGCAACTGGCTCTTACGCGCATGTTTATGCGCTTTCTCCACTTCATGTTGCTAAGATTCAGCGTGAAAAATTAATTTATGGTGCAGAGTTTTGCGATATTGACGCTATTGATTTAGGCAATGAATGCAGTATTCACAGTCAGCTTTACGAAATAGGAATTCAGGTGCCAAAACCAGAAGGAATATTCAACATTCAATTGGAAGGAAAAGTTATTGCAGGTTTTGTTTCGCAAAGAATTTATGGAATAAGTGATTACAGAACAGTTCCTGCACAATTTAAGAATATTGTTGAGGAACAATTCCGCAGGCAATTAGAAGTAGCAATAAAAGAAGGGTTTCATCCAAACTGGGATGCAGAGAAAAACACAATATTTGAAGAACATGGGCAAAAACTTTACTTGATTGACTTTCATTTGTGGGAAAGAATATGACACAAAATAATATTGTTGTTCTGGGATGGCCTTGTAATTACAGAGTGCTGTTAGGAACTGGCGCGTACAGTTTTGTTTACGCAGTTTCAAATATGCATGTTGCTAAAGTTTTGGACAGAATGCTGTCGTGCTGGTTTGAAGAAGAATATGAAAAATATTTCAAAGACCTTAAGAACGAACATGAAATCCATCAAGGATTATTTCGTGCAGGAATACAAGTGCCAAAACCAGAAGGAATTTTTAGCATTGGGCTGGAATCAAAAATCAGGATTAGTCATGCTGTTAACAAGAGTTTGCCTGCATCATTTTATCTACAACTTTATTCTATGAAAATTATCAATTTTGTCAAAATCTGCATCATCGCTCACTATTTCAGTTACGCCAAACTGTTCCATAACTGCAGTATGGAATGCATCACGTGGTTTAAGTCCCTCAATTTCAATAAAACTTACTGCGCGCAATGGGATTGTTGAAGAAACTTCTTTAACCTCTAAGTTTTTAACAGAATAGATTTCTTCTATGACACTGCGAATCTCTTCTTTTTTATTGTTCTTAAACAACACCCACATAACCTCATCAAGCGCGAGAGATGATGTTACTGCTTTCTTACATTTTATTATCTCTTTAAGTACGTTCCTTGCATTGGTTCCTCGTTTGTCCTGAGAAAAATTAGCGAGTATAAAAAAATTGGCGTCAAGATACATCAAAACACTTCCTCGTAAAGCGCATCACCATACACCCATTTAGACACATTCGTATTTGCTTTTTTAGCACGTTCTTCCCATCGCTTGGCAATATCCATATCTGAAACAGACGTGATTTCTACGGACTTTTCTTTAACAACTAACACTAACGGACGTTCATACACAAACCCAAGATGTTCTCTGACTTTTTTTGGAATAACAATCTCGCCTTTTTTGCCGATTTGCAATTGTAGCATAGAAAATACAAAACAACCCTCACTTATATATTTTTCGGAAAATCTGTCGGAATTTTTCAGACATATGTGCGGAATTCAAAACTCCATTCGGACTCTTCTCAAGCTATAATATGTCAAGAAACACCAGCTGAAGCAGGTGGCGTGAAGTGATAACGACCATAAGATTTAATAACAGGTGGATTCTTGACATGCTCAGAAAATGCTCGTCCTTTATCTACGAACTAAATGTCGATAATCGCTATCGGATATATAAACAAGCGATTATCGAGCACCTCACGAAATCCAGATTATGTATTGATTGGATTTCGAAAGGGTAGGTAGAGTTAGTCGAGAGCATTTTCTGACATTTAAAGACTGTGTTGTTGCGTTAGTTTTATGAAACTCTACAATGCTTCTAATGATGTAAGAAAAGAATATTTCAACGAATCCGGCTCAAAAGTCTGTTTTGAACCAACAATAGGAATTATTGACGACAAAGAATCTTTTGCGGCATTTGTTAACGAACAAGAAGCTGTTGAATTGTGCAAGAAAATAAAAGGAAACATTATTGTTTTTGATGCGTCACCAAAACTGTTTATAAGGTTGTTCGAAAACAATGTTAAAGCGTTGCTTGTCGGCGTTCAGCACTGGACTCACGGTGAGTATTTGTTTTTGAGAACAAACAATCTTTATTTTTATCCTTTAAGGGAAATAACTGCTGAAAAAGAAGATTCATGCGATGCAATAATGTCTGCTGTGAATGATTCAGAAAGACTGCACATTCACATAAATGAATCTGTGTTTGATGAAACAGGAATGACTGCAAGAGAACTGCTGTATTTTATTCACAGATTAAGATTGTTAAAGAGCATCAAAAGTGTAAGTTTTCAAGGCAATAAAGCTTTTGCTGTGAAAATAATGAGTGAGTTGTTTTAAATGTTCAAGAACACAAATATTTATAAGTAAGAAAGTTCTTACACATAACATGATAGTCAAAACAATAAAAGTATCTGACAAAGGTCAAATCTCACTCCCATCAGATGTGCGTGAAGAAATAGGCATTCATCAAGGTGATGACCTTATGCTTATTCAGGAAGGCAAAAAAATTCTCATTGAGCCGGCTGAAAAAATAAGCAAAAAAATAAAAGAAGACTTTTCTGATTTGTTAAAATTAAGTGAAAAAAGTCTTTTGAAAATTTGGGACAATGAACAAGACGAGATTTGGAACCAGTATCTTAAAAAATGAACATAAAACAACGTGACATCGTTCTGCTTCCTGTTCCTTTTAGCGATCAAACTGCCAATAAAGTACGTCCAGCAATTGTTGTTTCTAATGATAAAATAAACACAACAGGCGATGATATTATTCTTGTACCCATCACTTCTGTCTTGAAAGATAATGCACTTTACTCTGTTATAATAACTCCGCAAAATCTTTCCGAAGGCAATCTTATTGCTGTTAGCAGAGCACGAGCTGACAAAGTATTTACTGCACATAAATCGCTTATTTGCATGAAGATTGGCGTTATCAGAAATCATGTTTTTGATGAAATAAAAAAAGAAATTACGAAAACTCTGTAGTTATTTTATGTCAAACACTTTAAATACGAAAAACTAAATTAATCACGCATTGCTTAAAAAAACACTTTGCAGTCTCCTAATCGGTAGCAGTGTCTTACTTGGCAGTGGTTGCGCAACTCCTAAAAGAATGGGTTATGACAGATATAAACTGCTCCAGTCAATGTATGTAACCCCGTCTGTTGACGCAATTATTCTTGTTGCTGAACCTCGCGATTTTCACGAACAATTAAGAAAGCCTTTTGAATGTGTATACGAATGGGCTGTTGCATCTGCGCTGAAAGACAATGGAGTTAAAAAATATACTGTTACTTTTAATGCAACAAGAAAAGACTTGTTGAATGCTATAGAAAATCCAGAAATACAAACAATCGTTGTTGCAGGACACGGACAATGGGGGTGGTGGTGCGCAAGCGACAGCACTGTTTATGAATCACAAGTTGAACAGTTTATGGCGCACAATAACATTCCAAAAAAGAAAGGTTTGTTCATAAGACATACTTGCGGGCAGGACCGTATTAGAAGTAATGGAACTGAAAAAGTGCCTTTTGGAAAAAGTGTTGTGGACGACGCTTCAAAAACAAGAGGGTATGACTTCATTGCAGGACCTATTGATTACATTTTTAATCCAATACCTGATTACAAAGTGCCTAAAATACAAGCAGAGTATTGTGCAAAAAATGAGTAAGTTTTATAAACACGCCACTGCTTAAAACAGTAATGGGAAGGATAAAAACACAAATGGTTAAAAGACTGGCATTTCAGTTGTTCAACAAGCATCAGAATGAGTTAAAGGAAACATTTGAGGAAAACAAAAAAATAACAGAAAGTTTTATGAGCAATCCCAGCAAAAAAATACGCAACACAGTTGCAGGATACGTAACAAGACTAATGAAAAACAGAGAAACACTATAAAAAGAGGTGTTAAGTAATGACAGAAGAGAACTCAATCTTTGTCGGCACAAAGCCGTTTATGAATTATGTAACAGGGGTAGTCATGCAGTTCACGACAAAGAATGCAGATGAAGTGACAATAAAAGCAAGAGGTAAATTCATTTCAAGGGCAGTTGACATTGCTGAAGTTGCAACAAAAAGATTTCTCGAAGGAGTGATTGCAGTAAAGCACATTAACATAAATTCTGAAAAGTTCCAAAATAATGAAGGTAAGGATGTCAGAGTAAGCACGATTGAAATAGCACTGCACAAAGTTAATAAATAGAATAAATAATAAACACCAATGCCTGACATAGATGACCACATAGGATGGTTTGTTGGTGACAAAAAACAACTGCCGCATGAGGAAGAATTAAGACTGGGCAGGCAACGAATAGCTGAAGAAAAACAAGCATGTGAAGCGCTTTACTCAACAGATGCAGCAAGAATAATTCTGGCACATATTATGCAGACTGTAATTAAAAGGAGAACAGCAAAAATTTCACACATAGAAAAATACTACCCTGCAGAACAAGGATATGAATACTGGCATAGAAAAATTGTAAGAGCACAAAGAAGCTTTTACAAAAAATCATCTCTTGAAGAACAAAAAAAGTTAGCAGAAGAAATAACAACACTGCAGATTGCGCGCGTACTTTTTCCAAGTATCCTGAAAAGAATAGCACAAAATAATGGCTGTGGGAAAAAAAAATTCACACTCGCCGGAAAAATACATCACAAAAGAATAAAAGAAGCAAAAGAACACCATCAAAGATACCAACAATTAATAAACACACTTGCAGAACATAATCTTCGATTAATTGTATACGTAGCAAAGAAAAAACGATTAGGCAAACATCATGCATTTTACGATTTATTGTCTGAAGGCCAAAAAGGGCTTATGCACGCAGCACGAAACTATGATCCGGATACAAAAAAACCACCAATAAGATTCAGCACTTACGCATGCTGGTGGATACGCCAGATGATAAACAGAGAACTTGAAACAAAAACAACAGTTGTCAGGCGCCCGCCAAACTCCAGAGCATTCATGCGAAGAATAGAAGATGTAATTAAAGCATACGTAACTGTTTATTCTTTTGAGCCAAGCGCTGAAGAAATTGCAAAAATAATGAATGTTTCAGAAGAAACAATCAAAACATCACTTGCAACAAAAGCATGTGAAACAAGCCTTGATGCTGAACTCACAGATGATGGACAAACACTTCTTGACTGCATTGAAGATACAAAAGAAGATATTAAAACACAATCAGAATATTCAGAAGTACTTAAAAGATGTATTGACAAGTTAAATTATCGTGAACAGGAGATAGTAAAATTAAGAATTGGCCTTAATGGCGAGCCAAGAACACTTGAACAATGTGGTAAAATTTTTAAAGTATGCAGAGAGCGCATCAGACAAGTTGAAGTTATAGCATTGGGAAAGCTATCACAATACTTTCTTAATGAACCAACACTCAGAGAATATGGCACACCACTTAAAAAAGCAAGACTAACAATGGGACATACACGGCCAGCAATACCTGCATACACTAATGTTGAAAACATATGCATTGAGACAATAGAAAAAATGATAAAAAACTGCAGTATAGAAACACTTGCAGAACAAATATGATGCCAACACAATACCACACATTTCTCACGCCAGAACAAGAAAAAATACTTGCAAGACAAAGGCGATACTCAGAAAACAGAGCGTGTATTGAACTTTATTCAACTGATGTTGCGCGAATACTATTGCTTTACGCGCTTAATGAGTTCTCAGGAGGAAAGATTAACGGGCACAGCTTGAGGCGGATAAAAACTGAAAAGCAAGAACTGCAACAGCTGTACGACATGCTCTTATCAACACAAAAAACAGCAAGGAATTCATACACTGCAACATTAACCATTGAAAAAAACCAACAGCGCAAAATAGGAAAATCAATAAGCAATTTCGCAATTGCGCGCACGCTTTTAAAAACAATCCTTGCAAAAACAAAAGAGATTTATGAAACAACAGATGTGAGTGATTATTGTTCACAGCCGGCTGTCAAGTCACGCAGAGCAATCGACAGGGCAGTGCAAAGCTACGAAAGCAGACAAAAAGCAGTCTGTACGCTGGCAAGCAACAATCATGTTTTTGCCAAACACTTTGTAAAATACTACACTGGATTTGGGCTTGAGTTTGACGAACGTGTAGGGGAAGGCAATGTCGGGCTCATGGAGGCAGCACAAACATTTGACGACAGAGAAAATGTCCGCTTCACAACATATGCGGCATGGTTGATATTTAACGCAATCACAAAAGCAGCAAAAAACAAATCACGGAATGTAAGACTGCCGTCAAGCGCTTATGACTTATTCCCGCGATTCAAGGAAGGAACAAACTTTTTTTTTAACACACACTTCCGCGAGCCGAGCGCGCAAGAGCTTTCAGACTTACTTAAAGAAGACATCACAGTAATACAAAATCTCATGCAGTTGGCAAAAAGAGAAAAAAGCCTTGATTGTAAAATAGGAAATCCCTGCAATCGCACGCCATTAACACTTGGAGATTTGCTTCAGGATGCGCGCAAACCAGAAATTGGCAAAACAGAAAGACAGCGCGTCACACCACTATTTGCAGGACTGCTAAAAAGAGAACAAACAATCCTAAAAGAACGCATTGGCTACAACGATAAGCCAAAAACACTCGAGCAATGCGGTAGAATATACAACATCACACCAGAACGCGCCAGACAAATTGAAAAAGAGGCACTTAAAAAAATAGCCCTGAAGATAAAAAAACGCAGATTGTTTAAAGACTATGGGGCGCCATTAGATGCAAAACACTTGCGAATAGGGGTTTCGGCAATTGCCGAGCCCAGACAAAAACAGCGCACAATCACACTTAACACAATTATTCACAAAATAAAACAAATAGAAGACATTACTGAAATCTGTGACAAAGTTTATATACAATAACAGTCCTACTTTTTCTTAAAAAGAGGAAATGATGGCTCAGAGTATTTTTGACTATGAAACAAAAGCATTTCTATCAATACTTGCAATCTCTCTTATAGGGATGGCACTTGTTGTGTCACAACAGCCTTTGCCAAGCACTGCCTTTTTTACAGGGCCTGTGTTTAAAACACCTGCAACAAACACTTATCTTTTGAAAAGCATTGATATCGGTGAATCGATAGGAGAAGACATTCCTATGCTTACAAAAAACGAGTTAAAAGGCTTGGAAGATGGCAGTGTGCACACTAATGCTGGCAAAACAGATTATTCTCAGTATTTGATTCTTAAAAAAACCGGAACTAATGGTTTTGATGGAGGTAGTGTTATTTTTGGGCGTGACCAGTCTCAAAAAACAGGCAACTATATTTTTTTTGAAGAAGATGAAAGAATGTTTGAGTACGCAATTATTTTTTCTCAGGGGCTTGCAAGCAAAATGCAAAACAACAGGCTTGTTGATGTTGAAAACAAATATTTAACAATTCTCGGCAGTTCTTTTGTAATTGTTCAGACAGATATTGATGCCGAACAAAAACGCGTAAAATTAAGACTCATGGGCAGTGAAGGCATTATTGATTTTGAAGACAGAAATTATGCAGACACTGAATACGAACGAGGAGCAAGGGTTAATTCAAAGCTTGTAGATGCTGAAGTAAGAATAATGGGTACTGTTGCTAATGACAAATTTTTCATAAGCGAAATAAGATATGCACCGCTGGCATCAACAAGAACTTCAGGCGACATTTATATTTCGCCGCGGCAAGGATTAAGAGGGCGATTGAAGGATGCTTCAGCATTGTTGGTTAATGGTCTTGAATTTATTTATGGCGGACTCACAAGCGGAACAGCAGCGGTGCAGAATGTTGGCGGCGGAGAATTTGTTGTTTTTGCTCCGAAAGGAAACGACCAGTATGACTTAACATTCACAAATGATTTGGGAGTGCAGTATGACATTCCTCTTGTGGCTGTATCCGGTTCAACATTCAAATATGGTTCTTCAAAAAAAGATTTAGTGTACACTGAAGGAAATGACAACACAGACTACAACATTGATAGGGGAGATTATTTTGTTGTCAATAACAAGAATGATTTGCATGGAGTGACTAATGTTCTTGAATATAACGGCATAAGATATGATGATGCAACTGTTGATTTCTTAGACATAGGAACGCGCCAAGAAAAGTCAATTCCTTTTGATAAATCAACAGGGCAAGGGTACTTAGTAGTGTCTGGCAATACTTATACGTTTTATGTCAGCTCGACAGGAGAGCACCCTATAGTTATTGACCAGAATGGTGATGGCGCAATTGATGGCGGCGAAGCAAAAATAGTGTTGCGAAGCGGAGGTCGTTTGGATTTGGGAAGCGGAAACATTATCGGAGGAAACAGCATAACCATGACTTTAACAACACAAAAAAGATTGTTTGCTGAGCCAACAACAGACGAAGTTATTGATATTGTAATAACAAGAGACGGCAGTACACTTGATGTTAATGTTCCGCCACAAAAAGAAGTTACGCTTTACAGAAGCAAAGAAAGAACAGATAAGGGAATGAGTGATTTTGGTGTTTATTTCTTGAAAGACAAAAGAAACAGAGACTCAGGACAGCTTGTTATTGAATATCCGCGTGCAGGCGTGTTCAACATCCCTTCAACAGCACAAGGACAGGCAGCACTGGCAATAACTCTTGAAAGAGAGAAATACTTGAGAAAGCAGGAATAGAAGAAACACTTTATTTGCAAACAACAAAATATTTTTCAAGTGACATAGAAAGAAAAACAGAGTGTTACGCAAGAACGTATCATAGTGCTAATCATGGTGTTGTAACAGAAGAATGATTTTTATAGTCATAACAAATACAAACCATCATACGTTTTGCAGACACGTTAGTTTGGAATGAAGCAAACAAAGAAATTAAAAAAGAGAAAATTGTTGTGTGACCACAGTATTATAACAAACTGGAATTTCTTAATGATGCTGCTTTAGGAATTCTTCAGGCGTAATGATTTTTATTTTTCCATAATTCTTGAGTTTAAGTAGATGACGATCTTGACTAACTATTAAATCAGCTTTTCCGGCGATAGCAGCTTCAATAAACTTGTTGTCATCAGGATCTTCTTTGATGATATTTATTGATTCTTTAGGAATAACTATTACTCCTATTTGCATTAGTTTTTGAACTGCTTGCGCACCTTATGAACAATATCAACCACATCTGATTCTTTTAAACCAGCTTTCTTGGCAGCCTCACGCAACGGTCTTGTAATTTCTTCCCAAGAAAGACTTTCCACCTTCTTCATCAACAAAGAATCACCCTCTAACA
>CAYPAC010000024.1:6113-11316 GCA_964408615.1 uncultured Methanosarcinales archaeon | reverse complement strand
GACATACTCAACAGCACGCGCATGCGAACAAAAAGGCGAACAACTCACCTGCGGAGGATTCCTTGCCTTCAACACAGAAACAAAAGAAACAATAATAAAACACGCCAACGGAGAAACAAAACCAGCAAACAGTGTAGCATTTGTAGACGACAAAACCGAAAAGTTTATAGTTAAAACAAATGAAGATGCAGAGACTGCATTGAGTGTGATAATATTTCAAGACGGAACAGGAACATACTACGGAATAGGCGCAAGCAAAGAACTCACAAACAGCATGTTCACAAGACTAATGTACTTTGACGCACACGGACTAACACATTTTAAACCATTTGCAAAAGAGAAACTAATCGACGGAGGATTTGTAAGCGTGTGGAAAATTGACTGGGAAGGAAGCACACAAATAATTGCACCCACATACCGACACAAAGAATTTGTAACAAACACAAGCACAGTTACTTTCAACGTACTCAGCTGGATAGAAGACGGAGAAGTAATAGACTCAACAATCACAGATTGGAAAAATAAAAAAATAACACAAAAAACAAATTTTGACGAATACCTTGCAGAACCACGCACAAGAATGCTTGGAACAGGAAGAGTAATCCCAGTACTCGAACAAGCAATGATAGGAATGAAACAAGGACAAACAAAAACAATACAAGTGCCATCAGAAAAACTATTCAGCGCAGACGAAGAACTTCTTGAAAAAATGAAAGGAAAAACAGTAAGTTTTAAAATAAGGATTGAGAAGATACGATAACTGTGATACAAAACAAACTAAAAAATGCAATTAACAAAGTAAAACAGACACTAACAGATGATACTGCGGAAGAAACACAAATAATGCAAAATGAAAATGATACCTTTGACTTATTTATCCAACCATGGAAACAAAAAATAAAACAGTACTTCTCAAGAAAACAAGAACACACAAAAAACATTAAACAAGAAGAAAACGAAGAACAAGATGACGATTTTAACATAGATTTCGGTGTATTAAAAAATTTTTTCATAAAACACTCAACATTGTTGGTTCTATCAATAGTCCTAATTCTACAATTCATGCCTAACGAAGGATACTTACCATGGGGGGGCATATGGATGAGGTTACAAACACAAAATTTACCAATGCTTGATGACTTTGCACAAAACTCAGTATACAATTTTTACAGAAATCAAGTTGCAAATCAGATAGTACAACAATATCCAACACTACCAGACGAACAAAAAAATGCATTAATAGATGAACAACTCCAAAAAACAGTACAAGAAAACCAAGCTGTTGTAGACGAACAAACAAGACAAACAGCAGAATACCTAAAAGACACAATGCGCTATGAAGAAAACGGAATAAAATACACAATGATGCCTGATATTGATCCTTATCACTTTCTCAGGTTAGCCCGCAATTATGTTGACCACGGATCTTCGGGAGACGAACTCAAAGAGGGTGTGTGGTGGGATACTAAAATCCTCGCCCCATTTGGAAGAGCTACATACCCACACAATTATGAACTTCATCCGTATATTCTTGCATACCTGCACAAAATTATGACCCTCTTCAAACCAGCGCTCCCAATCATGCAAACTGCTGCGTACTTCCCAATAATATTTGTCACTGCAACTGTAGCCTTCACATTCCTATTTGTTCACCGCATCACCACAACAACAGGCGCTCTTATTAGTGCAACTTTCATCGCAATTGCCTCATCAGCAGTCGGAAGAACACAATGGGGCCATGCGGATACAGATGCATATAATCTTTTCTTCCCAATGATAATTTGCTGGATCTTTGTCGAAGCGATTGAAACAAAAAAACCTCTCAAAAGATACAGTCTCATCTGCCTTGTTGGCTTCCTATTCGGCCTCTATGCATTTGCTTGGACCGGGTGGTGGTATATATTTGATTTTATACTTGCAGGACTAATCGCAAACACAATCTACGTTTTTCTTTTTAACCGAACAAAACTATTCACTTCATTGACTACCACCGCAGTTTATTTCACAAGCGCATTCATATTCACAAGCATTTTCAAAAAAAACATTCTCACCCTAATAAAAGCAGCATTCACCGGACCATTTGGGTTTACCATCATAAAAGATGCAGTACATTCAGATACAATTAAACAATTATATAGCGAAAATTTGTTTCCAAATGTGTACACAACAGTGGCTGAACTAAATCCCACAGATTTGTATGGAGCTATAAACTCAATAGGTGGCACACTCATTCTATCAATCTGCACAATAGGTCTCATACTTTTTTTCTTTAATAAAACAATAACGAGACAAAACAAAACAACATATATAGTTATACTATCTTTATGGATGGCATCAACAATTTATGCAGCAACAAAAGGCATAAGATTTTCAATACTCATAGTCCCGCCTGTTGCGACACTATTTGGAATTTGCGCAGGACTGATTGAACAAAATATACAACAATATAATAAACAAAAACTACGATTCAAACCTATACTTATAACCTGTGCAGTCATACTATCATTTGTATTTATAATACTACAAACCGGAGAAATAGAACGTTCGTATGCACAAAGCAAAAACGACCTGCCGATAATGAATAAAGCATGGTGGAATACACTAACTGCGATAAAAGAAGATTCCAAACCAGATGCAATCATAAATTCATGGTGGGACTTCGGACATCATTTCAAGTATGTAGCAGACAGAGCAGTAACATTCGACGGAGCAAACCAAAACTCACCAATGGCACACTGGATAGGGTTAACATTATCGACTGACAACGAAGAAGAATCTGTTGCTATTCTGCGTGCACTTGACTGCGGCTCACGCAAAGGATACGAAGCAGTCTTCTTCGAACTTAATAAAGACACACTCAAAGCAATTAAAATATTCCGCCAATTAATCCTAATAAAAAACAAAGACGAAGCAAGGAAGTTCTTACAAAAAAACAGCATAAAATATCCAGATGATGTACTTAAATATACACACTGCAACCCGCCAGAAAACTACTTCATAACATCAGAAGATATGGTATCAAAAGCAGGAGTGTGGAGCCACTTTGGACTGTGGAACTTTGAAAAAGCATACATCTGGTCATACCTAAAAAACAAAGACAAAAACAGCGCAATAAATGAAATGAAAACAAAACTCAATTACACACAAGAAAGAGCAGAACAAACATACTTTGAACTAATTTCAATAAAAGACGAAGGGCAAGCAAACAACTGGATATCACCATGGCCAGGATACATCTCTGGATTTGACATCTGTAATGAAAACAACAAAACAATCATTTGCAATAATGGAGCAATGGTGAACAAAACAAATATGGACGCGTTTGTTAGAATAGAGCAAGGAGTTGTACGACCACGATTCTTGTCATATATAGATGAGAAAACTAAACAGTTCACAACAAAGGAATACACTGAATCAACTGCAGGCGTATCATTGATTCTTGTGCCAACAGGTGAAAAAACATATAGAGCTGTACTCGCATCACCAGAACATGCAAAAAGCATGTTTACAAGACTATTTTATTTTGAAGGACACGGACTAAAATACTTCAAACACTTCAAAACAGAACACCAACTCATCGGCGGAGGAAAAATAAGCGTTTGGAAAATAGACTGGGAAGGAAAAGAAACAAATATTATTGATGCTATTAAGAACCGCTAAATATACTCATGAATAAATACACTTTCATCATAATTTGCATTGTTGTTTTTGCACTTCTTGGACTTAAATTAAGAAACTTTCCATTCACACAAGGAAATCTTGACAAAGAAATGCCGCCAGTGATAACGTCATATGATGTTTTTGCCAACACTGAACAAACAAAATGGATATATGATTCAGAACAAGCGTATTATTATCATCCTGGGAGAACAGGGGGCATTCAAGGGGTAATAGGAACACACCCAACACTGTACTATATTTTTATAGCAACATTTACTAAATTGACAACACTACCTGTTTATCAAACAGCATATTTAGCTGTCAATATTTTAGCAGTAATAATTATTTTACAGCTTTTCATAATCGTTAGAAAATTATTTGGAACAGAAACAGCACTCATCGGACTCGCATTAGGGATGATACCCGCACAACATTGGCTATTCCCGATGTATGTTGGATTTCAATATGACTACTTCACATTTGTAACACTTCCAGTACTTTTATTTCTTTTTATTCACAGGCTGGAAACAACACTGACACAAATACAAAAACTTATATTATACACTGTATTTGGGTTATTTTTTGTCGAACAATTTCTTGGACATTACGTAGAACTTGTTTTTTACACCCCCTTCTTTGCAATCATGCCTTTGTGGTTTGTCTGGAAAAAAACAATCACTACAAAAGAATATACTGCAGCAATCATAATAATCCTGATAGTTATGACTCCTTTTCTTCTTTATTTCCTACCAATTACAATGAAAGACCATCTTAGAGGAGGAATTAAAACAATACAAGCACAAGTCAACAGCGGAGAAGGAAGCAAACACATAGACTACTTTCCATGGCCGCGATTCAACTTATGGCTTAACGTGTTTAGTATTATTGGCATTCTCACAATAGCACTTAGTTTAAAAAACAACAAAACTCGTGCCAGAGCAATCTATTTACTTTTCATAAGTTATTTATTATTCGCAGGATTCAGCAATTACATTTTTGGAGTATCAGCAAACAGAGCAGAACGACAAATATTCCAAGGATATCCATTTCTTGTCTTACTGCCTACGATAGGAATAACAACCCTCATTAAAATTGCATTAAACATCATAAAAAAACAAAAATTCACAACATTAGTGACACTATCTATAGTTATTTTCATCACGTACACAACGTGGGCTGAAACTTACAATACACTCAGAGGAATTGACCAATCAGCATTTGTCGACGACAACAAATGGCAGGGAATAGAATGGATAAGAGACAGCACTCCAAAAAATGCTCGCGTGTTTGCACTCTCCGGATTTGAACATGAATTCAGCATGTTTACAGAACGAGTAAATTTGAAAGGAGACCTGAACAGAGGATACACTATAGAAAACATAAAAGCACTGTGTCAAGGAAATTATCCTGAAAAATATGGCGGAGAATGGGCATTAAGAGAATATGGGGCTTATGGAGAAGAAACATACTTCAAAAAAAGAACAGGGATAAACACATTTAAAGATGTTGTTGAACCATTTCAGAATGAAAATGAAGGATATAC
>CAYPAC010000024.1:5046-6103 GCA_964408615.1 uncultured Methanosarcinales archaeon | reverse complement strand
CAATGGGTGCCGCTAAAATTTTTTGATTACGTCCTCTTGCAATACAGAGGAACAGGGTTTGATCCCTGCATGGCATATTTCATAAATCAAAGCCTTGAACGAGGACACACACTTGCATGGTTCAATGATGCAATGGCTGTTGTAAAAATAAACAAAAAAGCAAAATGATAATAACAAAAGAAGAAATAAAACCATTAGGAATAACTGCGATTATTCTATTTACAGCTGCAATAGCAGGAGGATTATTCACACCAACAAGCTTCACAAGCATGATATCTCTGGCATTTGCAATCTTCACATATATAATTCTACCAGGATATTTTATATTATTAAATTTCAATCTAACAGCACTGGAAAGAATAATATTCGGAATGCCAACAAGCATCACGATTGTTTCTATCGCACTTTATTCTGTGGACATAATCGGAATACCATTAAGCAGAACAACAACACTCACGATTATTTTAATTGTTTCAGTCGCAGGATTAGTTCTAAGAAAATACACCCAAACAACCCCCAGTTCATAAGGTTAATAAACAAAATCCTTAGAAATGCTCAAGATGACAAATACATTTATCGTCATACCTGCACGCAACGAAAGCACAAGCATAACAAGGGTCATCAACGACCTGAAAAAATACAAATATGACAACATTATCGTAGTTGATGACGGAAGCAAAGATACAACAAGCATTATTGCAGAACAAGCAGGGGCTACGGTTGTTAAACACCACATAAACAGAGGACAAGGGGCAGCATTAAGAACAGGCACAGAATACGCACTATCACAAGGTGCAGACATCATTGTTCACTTTGACGCAGACGGACAAATGCTCGCACAAGACATCACAACAGTAATAAAACCTCTCATTGAAGGAAAATCAGAAGTAAGCTTTGGCTCAAGATTTATCAGCAACAAATCAAACATACCCCCTGTCAGAAAACTTTTGCTTGTTTTAGGCAGAATATTCATGCGAACATTATTCAACGTCACAACAACAGACCCACAATCAGGATTTAGAGCACTAACAAAAAAAGCTGCGCAATTCATAGAAAT
>CAYPAC010000024.1:0-5036 GCA_964408615.1 uncultured Methanosarcinales archaeon | reverse complement strand
CACTGCAGTGAAATACTTGCACAAGTACACAAGAAAAAAATACAGTTCACAGAAGTGCCAGTCACAATAGTTTACACAGACTACTCAAAAAAACACGGACAAAGCAATATAGAAGCACTAAGAATTGCGGCCAAACTCTTATGGGGCAAAATCATGAGGTGAACAAATGATACAACCAATCCAAATAATAATTATTATTTTTGCAGTCTTTGCATTAAGCAGAACATATTTAAGATTGCATGACAATAAAATAACAAAAGGAGAGTTTATTTTATGGACATTTGTATGGATAAGTGTCGTAATTGTTGCATTCATTCCAGAAGTAATCGTAGCACTATCTGATTTCTTCGGACTGGGCAGAGGATTAGACCTTGCAATCCTGACGAGTGTAATATTACTACTTTATCTCATCTTCAAATCTTATGTACGAATAGAAATGATAGAACAAGACCTAACGGAACTAATAAGAAAACTTGCGCTGGAAAAAGCTCACCAAAACAAAAATCAGCCAGACACTGCGAGAGTGAAACATGAACCCAAAAATAATCCGCACAATAGATAAATTTGCTGGCAGAATTATCTGCAACATTCTTGGATTTTTTGTTAAAGACATATTGATTACAAAACCAGAATCAATCCTCATAACAAAACTATGGGCAATAGGAGAATCTGTATTAACGCTGCCAATGATACAAGGAATTAAAGAAAAATATCCTCAAACAAAAATCACGATATTGGCGAGAAACAGAAACAAAGTGGTATACGAAGGACAAGAATTTATTGACGATATTATTGTTTTTGAACCAAATAAAGTATTTTCACTATTAAAAAGATTCAAACAATTTGATTTGGCAATAGACTGTGAACCATACCTTAACATTTCAGCATTGCTGGGAAGTTTTCTGGCAAAAAAACAAATAGGATTCAGCCACGGCAGCAGAGCAAAAATATACCACAAAAAAATTCATTACAATGACCAACAACACGTTGTCAAAACATACTGCGATTTAGCAAAACTATTAGAAGTTAATGCTGAACCTACAAAACTTGTGCATTTGAAATATTCAGAAGAAGATGAAAACGAAGCAAATAAGCTGATAAAATCATTCAACATAGAAAACAACGATAAAACAATAGGAATATGCCCAACAACAGCAGAAACAAGCAAAGACAGAAAATGGCCTCTTCAAAACTATGCTGAAGTAATAAACAATATCACGAGTGAAAAAAAACAACATGTACTTCTAATCGGGGCACAAAATGATGCTGAAGAACTTGAACAATTAAGAAACATGTGCCGCGACAAAAACAAAGTACATAACACAGCGGGAAAAACAACACTCAAACAATTATTTGCACTTATAAAAAAATGCAGCCTGTTTATCAGCAATGATACAGGGCCGATGCACATAGCAGCAGCACAAGGTGTGAAAACAATAGGAATTTTCGGACCAAACCTACCGATACGATTTGGGCCGTACGGAGAAGGCAACATTTCATTATACGAAAAACAATACTGCAGTCCCTGCATAAACGTACACAAAGCAGAATTTCCAAAATGCTTCAACCCAATCAAAGGAAAATGCATAAAAGACATCCAACCAGAAAAAGTCATTGAGGTGGTGACAACATGCATGACAAAATAACACAACTCATAAATGAATCAATAGAAACAAAACAAAAATTACGTGAATTAACACCGCAGATTGAACAAAGCGCGCAAACAATAATCACAGCATTACAACAAGGTAAGAAAATATTAGCATGCGGCAACGGAGGAAGCGCAGCAGATGCACAACACTTTGTTGCAGAACTCGTCGGCAGATTTGAAACTGAACGAAAACCACTGCCAGCAATCGCGCTTAACACAAATGTTTCAACATTAACTGCAATAGGTAATGATTATGGATACGACGAACTATTTGCAAGGCAAGTAAATGCATTTGGTGAAGAAGGAGATGTTTTTGTAGGCATAAGCACAAGCGGAAAATCACCAAATGTTTTGAAAGCAATAGATGAAGCAATTACGAAAAAAATGCACATCATAACATTAGGGGGAAAAGACGGGGGAATGGTGAAGAATAAACAAGGAACACACATCATCGTTCCATCATCAACAACATCAAGAATACAAGAATGCCACATTTTAATCATACACATATGGTGCAGACTTTTGGATGAAGCGATGCGCAACCTTTAAAACACAATTGTTTTCCCACACAAATCATGAGCATTATCGTCAATAAAGAAGAACTACCTAAAATAACAAATGAATTGTATGCGCAAGAAAAAAAATTTGTAGCGACAAATGGCGTGTTTGACATTCTTCATTCGGGACATGTCAAGTTTCTTCAGGAATCAAAAAAAATGGGTGATATTCTGTTTGTAATTATTGATACAGATAATATCGTCAAACATTTTAAGGGCGAAAAAAGACCAATAAATAATCACAATGAACGAGCGGAAATTATTGCAGCACTAAACTGCGTTGATTACGTAGTGCTTAATGACGAACCATATCCTAAAACAGTTCTTGAAATAATAAAACCACAAATTTATACAAAAGGAGGAGATTACGAACTTGAGCAAATACACGACAAAAATATTGTTGAAAGATGCGGAGGACAAGTAAAAATACTTCAACACTTTGACAATGCTTCAACAACAAATATTATCAAAAAAATTGCTGAAACATATGCCGGAATTATGGATTTCAAAGAATGCAAAGGACACAAAGCAGTATTTCTCGACAGAGATGGAACAATCATAGAAGATGGAGGATACAATTACAAACCTGAAGAACTTGTTTTCATTCAAGGAGCAATAGAAGCATTAAAACAACTAAAACAAGCAGGATATCTACTAATTGTTGTAACATCACAATCCGGCATTGCAAGAGGATACTACACTGAAGAAGATTATCGCAATTTTAATGAACACTTCCTTAAAGAAGTTGGCGAGTTTATTAATGCAGTTTATTACTGCCCGCACCATAAAGAAGGGAAACCACCATACAATATAGATTGTGACTGCAGAAAACCAAAAACAGGAATGATAGAAAGCGCACAAAAAAAATGGCATGTTAATTTATCACAATCCTGGGTCATAGGCGACAAAACAAGCGATGTAAAACTTGGAGAGAACGCAGGATGTAAAACAATACTTGTTGAAACAGGAAAATCTGGAAGCGATGCAGAGTATAAAGTAACTCCAACACACAAAGCAAAAGATTTATTAGACGCTGCAAAACACATTCTACAAAATGACAGATGATACTGAAAGAGTAAACAAATATCTTGAACAATTCTCAAACACAAACATACTAGTAATAGGAGACGTCATGCTTGACAAGTTCATCTGGGGCGACGTAACAAGAATAAGCCCGGAAGCACCTGTGCCTGTTGTTCACGTAAAAAACGAAACCTGCGCACCAGGAGGAGCGGCAAACGTAGCAATGAATGTTGCAACACTCGGAGCAAAATGCTTTATTGCGGGGTTAACGGGTGATGACGCAGGCAGAGATATTATGATAACACTCCTCCGCTCAAAAAATATTGATACAGCAGGATTGATAATACACAACCATCCAACTATTCAAAAAGTCAGAATAATGGGAAACAACCACCAATTAGTCAGATATGATTATGAAGAAAAAATACAAAATAAAAAACACCAAGAATTAATACACTACATTAAAAGCATTATTGAAAATGTTGATGTAATAATAATATCAGATTATGCAAAAGGAACAATTACAGACGAATTAATGAACGAAATTAAAAAATTAGAAAAAGAAATAATTGTAGACCCAAAACCTCAAAATTTCAATTTATACAAAGATGTTTTTTTAATAAAACCAAATGAAAAAGAAGCAAGAGAAATCACCTTAAACCCAAATAATGGAGAAGAAGCAATAAACGAAATCGGAAACAAACTAACAGAACAAAGTAATGCACACATACTAATTTCAAGAGGCAAAGATGGAATGTCACTGTTTGAACTTGAAGGAGCAATAACACACATACCCGCACACACACGTGAAGCACACGACGTAACAGGAGCAGGAGACACAGTCGTTGCAGTCATGGCTGTGGCATTGGCAGCAGGCGCCAACATAAAAGAAGCAGCAATACTCGCAAACCACGCAGCAGGCATAAAAGTCACAAAAATAGGAACAGTCCCAGTAACAAAAACAGAACTTGCAGCAAGATTACGCGCAGGCAACAACAAACTAAAAACAAAAAAAACATTAATAGAAACAATAACTGAATTAAAAAAACAAAACAAAAAAATAGTATTCACAAACGGATGCTTTGACATACTCCACATAGGCCACACAAGACTACTACAACAAGCAAAAGCACTCGGTGACGTTCTAATTCTGGCACTTGATACAGACGCATCAGTAGCAAAACTAAAAGGACCTACAAGACCAATAATACCGCAACACGAACGCGCAGAAATATTATCAGCCCTCGATGTTGTTGATTACATGATATTTTTCGAAAGTGAAGAACTTGCAGATATAATAAAAGAAATACAACCAGACTACTTAGTAAAAGGAGGAGATTACTCAAAAGAAACAGTTGTTGGAAACTATATTGTCGAAGAATATGGGGGAAATGTCGTATTAATACCGCTTGTAGCAAACAAATCAACAACAAACATCATCCAAAAGGTTAAAGAAACTTTTCAACAACAGACATAACATCATCAACAGAAATTTCACCCATCATTTTCATGCGGTGAGATTCTTTACGACAATCAAAACTACAGCCATCACTTAGTTTTTTATATACAACTGCTGCTTTTTTGTCATCATAACCCCAAACAACAGGGTCTGTAGGACCGTATAGCGCAACAACAGGAACTTTTAAAGCGTGCGCGAGATGCACAGTAACTGTATCAACAGAAATGACCAACAAACTATTTTTAACAACAGATGCCAAATCCAACAAATTATCAGACAAACGACACGCATTAAGCACATACTTCAGATTTTCTCCACTAACCTGATTTATTATGTCTTCCCCAAT
>CAYPAC010000023.1:10356-11370 GCA_964408615.1 uncultured Methanosarcinales archaeon | reverse complement strand
TCCATTAAGGCAGTTCTGCATTTGGCATGAGCACAAAGCAATCACCAATGTCAATAAATTCATGGCGTGCATATTCTGTTTTTCCTTTTCGCCAACGCCCATGATAGAAATTTACGTGCGTAACCCAGCTGTCATGCATTTTAGAAGGTAAAACCCAATTAGGAAAGTGAACATCACTGCTTTTTACTTCATTCAGTTTACCAACACGCTTGTTATCAACAGTGTACAATGGCTTGTCGATAACAAATATTTTTGCACCAGAAGGTGGCTCTATTTTTTTTTCAAGAACATAAAGCGCAAAATCAAGAGTAAAACCTTTTCCTTCAAGCCTTTCTTTCGGACTGCCCCATACAGCTTCCTTGCCGTAACTATAACCGGTATTGTATTTTGGCTGTTGTATTGCAAAATACTTGATGACTTTCAGTAAATCAAAATTATCAACAGTTACTCGATATGGAATAATAGTAATCTCAACTTGTTTTTCGCTCTTCCCGAAACCAACATAACCTTTTATTCTTCCATTAAAAGATGCAAAATTAATCGTTATCCAAGGATCGTTAGAAAGTTGTTTCCAGCTTATGTGGCCAAGCTCGCAACCATACCTAATAAAATCAACAAGCGACATTTCTTTTGTTTTTGTTCCAAGATATGTTCCTTGATGATTAATTCCTTGATTCAACTCAACAGGACTTACGTCAGTTATTCTTAGTTCGCTTCCAAAAGCCAGCAAAACATTATTCAAGTAAACAAGATACTCTGCAGTTTTCATCAAACGCTCATTTAATGACAAACCCTTTCCGCGATAAATTCTTGTCGTGTAAGAATCATACATTGTTTTCCCGTCATTCTTAACAGTTGCATCAACTTTTTCTTCTAATTTTTGTGTAGCATCAAATTCTTTTGCCAATTTAACCGCTCCTTCGAAATCAAGAATGTCTTCTTCAGGTACTTTCACTTCAAGAATTCTTGTTAAATCATTAGCTAATTCTTCTGCTGTTTTGTAGCGGTGGGTTT
>CAYPAC010000023.1:0-10346 GCA_964408615.1 uncultured Methanosarcinales archaeon | reverse complement strand
TGTAATGCAGTCTGCAAGTTTTTCTTCAATGCCTTTGTCTTTTAATTGTTGTTTAACATCGCCAATTGGCAGTGCTTCTTCTGACTGCATTGCCATGCGGTACAGCATTTTGCCTAATGAATAAATGTCTGACTGTTCGCTGGCTTTTTCCCATCCTTCAAGCACTTCTGGCGCCATGTAGCGAATGCTGCCTGCTGTTTTGTCGTCTATAAAGCGCGTTCCTGTCAAAGAATTTGCAAGGTCTGGATTTATTTTTTCGTCAACTTTTGCAATGCCGAAATCAAGAAGGATTGGTTTTCCTTTAGTGTCAATTAGTGTGTTTTCTGGCTTGACGTCGCGGTGTATTATGCCTTTTTTGTGAACTGCAGATAGTGCATCTGCCAAATGTTTTCCAACCTCTGCAATTTCTTTTTGTGTTCTTTTGTCTGCCAGTTCTGCTTTTTTTGCGCCTTTGATGAATGGCATGACGAGATATACGCGTCCGTCTGCATCTTTTACAACGTTTTCTATTGGCATGATATTGTCATGATTAACTTCATTATTTATGGTGGCTTCTCCTATGCTGTTTTTTGTGCGTTCTTCAAGTGATGCGCCATTTTCTTCGTTTTCTGTCTTGAGAACAACTTTGCGTCCAGTGATTTCAGCAACGCCTTCGTACAAAACGCCGTGGCTGCCGCTGTCAATCTGCCGCTTTATTTTATAACTGCCAAATACTGCAATGTCTAATTCTTTTTCAGCAGGAATTTTTTCTTCTCTTTTATTGTCGACAACTTCTTTGTCAACAAAAGATGGTATTTCAACACTTTGCGGCACTATTTTTTCTCCGCGTGAGACCATATCTTTCTTAACCTGTAGTTCAGCACGTTTGTCAATGTTTGTTTGTGCATCCCTTGGAATTATTTTTGTGTCGCGCACGCGGTCTCGCAAATATTCTCGTCTTAGTTCGTCTTTCAGTCTGATTTTTTCTTCTTCAGCAGAAACAGGGGTTGCAACATGTTTTGTGTGCTCAGAGTTCATCGGCTTCATTCCGGATTCTTCAACAATTGTTTCACTTACGTGTTGGGTGTCAATACTTGTTTCTTCACCATCAACAAGATGAACATGACATCCTTCTTTGACAACACGTGGCAAACGCTTATCTTTATCAAGTCTTGCAAAAATATCATCTTTTTCAATGCTGCCTTCGCTTAATGCTTCTTCGCGGGTTGCGTGCGTTCTATCAATATTTATTTCGACTGCACGAACAGGATGTGCAAACACGTTATCAGATATTTTTTCAACAGTAATTTCTTCCCTTTTTTTTACTGTTTTGACAGGATAGCCAATATCACAAGATTTTTCTTTTTCAGCACTTTTTTTCATATTCTCAACCAAAGCATCTCTCAAAAATTTGTTCTCTGTCTGCAACGGCTGGACAGGACAGGCATCAATTCCTGCGACTTCTTTCAAAAAATTATCAATGCGTTCTGTTTGTTCAATTTCTTTTTTTTCATCATCACTCAAATACTGTTCTACAACTTCTTCAGAATCATTTGGAAGCTCGATAAAACTGCTCATCTTGTGGCTGACAGATTGTTTTTCTTTATAAAGGCATTGACTGATTCTCAAGGCCGCAACAAATATCTGTCGCCAAGGTCTATTACTCTGTTTATGTAACTATGTAATAGATTATTAGTGTACTTAGTAACATACTGACTAAGTTACGAAATGTTTATATACTTAGTACCATAATTATGAACTATGAACATAAATTCACATCTTGAAAACCTGAAAGAAAGCATTCAGGAAATACAGAATGCTGTGCGAAGCGGGCTTAAAGATAAACAAAGAACTATTGGTTTTCACACTTCTGCAGGTGCCATTGATATGCTTGAGATAATACTGCACGAAAAAAACTTGATTGATCCAGGCGCAATAATTAAACACGAATGGTTTAACTCAGCGAAAAAAGTACAGGAAAAGCTTCCTTTTGATTTTCCTGAAAAAAGAGACATAGTTGAATTAATTTGCAAGATAGAAAATCTAAGGAACACACTTTGCTATGGAAAAAGACAAGATGAAATGCTCTTGGAAGAACTTGTCAAGATTTTTCTCAATCTGAAAAAAATATTTGTTGAGGTAACAAAATATGAATTATAAATTCATTGCATACGCGGCAGATTTTGTGTCGTTCCTTCTGGAAAAATTAAGCGAAACTAATGTGGTAGCCAATCAAATAGTTCTTTTTGGTTCAGTAGCCAGACTTGAAGCAAGCAAAGAAAGTGATGTTGACATTTTTGTTGATGTCATGACTGAGAAAGATGAGCAGCAAATACTTCAAATCAGGGACGCATTTTACGACAGCGTCAAATTCAAGAGATATTGGAAACTTTTGGGTGTTGAGAATGAGATAAACTGCATTGTTGGAAATATTAATAAAATTGGCGACCTTAAAAGAAGTCTAATACAGAACGGAACTGTTTTGTATGGCAGTTTTAAAGGACAGCCTAAGACAGAATTGCACAATCTCTTTATTGTTACTCCAAGCAAGAACAGAAACAGAAACATTTCAGCTTGGCGGGCACTGTATGGATATAAACAAAGAATTGGCAACAAAACATACACTAACAAAGGATTATTGAATAATTTTGGCGGGCAAAAACTCTCAAGAGGAGTCTTTGTCGTACCTGCACTGCATACACCTAAAATAATTTTATTTTTGAAACAAAACAAGTTTGAGTACAAGATACTCCCTTTCTGGAAAGAAAAGAATTAAAAATCACTCTCACCATCAATATCTGGCGGTTGTTCATCAGAGGTTTTTTTCTTGTTTTTGTACTCTGAAGTTTCGCTTGCGCGCAGTAATTCGCAAGTTTTTTTGCAGAGATGCATTAAAATCGCAGTGTACAGCGTTGGTGGAACGCCTGCAAATGGTATATGTCCTCCTTCTTTGCAGACATAAAATGCTTGTGTGCCAAATGGCCCTCTTAATCTCAGCAGATGTCCTACTAATTTTTCATCACACAAGTCGCTGTTCATTTGAATTTCGTATTCTAAATCAATATGTTCATCGCAAGGCTTGAAACCAAACCAGTGTGCACTCATGTTGTTTGATTCTGCGTGATTCCATTCTCTTGAAACAACTGCAGGATGCAGTCCTTCTGAGAACATTTCATAAAGTTGTGCAATGCGCGGGTGCTTTCCATTTTTTATAAGCCCTTCAATTCCGTACTCAAGAAAGTCCAGTTTTGTAAATCCTGCTCTTGAAAAAAACAGGTCATCCTTCGCGTCATACACTTCCTGCAGAGTATTTACAAACAATTCTTCATTTGTTTTGACAAAATTCTGTGATGCATTCTTATAGGCAACAACTATCTGTTCAAAACAGCTCATGAATACTAAAAAACAGTTGTTCTTTTTAAATGCGCTGACCAAAACTCTTTTAAACAATAATACTCTTATTGTCACAAAAAGAGGACAATGGCGCAAGTATTATTAGAGAAAACACTGCTTGAAATATTAGATGTAACCCCAAACCACTCCATTCCGTACAAAACAGTTCAGGGGGACAAAATAGATTTGTCCATCACTCTCAGAAGCAATGAACATCCTGCAAACATAATTTTAGAGTTGTGGACCAATCTCAGTGAAAAAAACCCATTAAGATTTCATGCACGAAAAATAAAATGCAAAAAACAACAAGACGACAAGCTTGTTTATTCTGCAAAAATTTTAGTAAATGACACTGGATTTTTTGACATTTTTGTGCGTTACAGAACAATAAAAGAAACATTTTGGAAATGGTATGAGCACAACAGCCAGCCTGTAAAGCTCGAAATTCACTGCGATCCTGTGTGGATAAAGAACGCAATTGTGTACAATGCTTTCATACGTTTTTTTGGTGCAAAAAGAAAAAATACACCTCTTCATCCTGGAGATGCTGGAACATTTGATGACTTAATAAAGAAGCTTAATCATCTTAAAAAATTAGGCGTTAATGTTTTGTACCTCAACCCAATCCATCCAATTGGAGAGCTTTACAGAAACTACAACCCTCACGACTTGCTTCCAAAATATTTACAGCCTGGAAGTCCATACTCAATCAGAGACTATAAAACCATAGATCCTGAAATAGCATACAGCACAGAACACGAAATTGAAGCACTTACAGATCCGTTAAGAGAATTCAAAGAACTCGTTGACAACGCGCACAAACTCGGCATACGAGTCATAATGGACATGGTGTTCAACCACACAGCACATGATTTTGTTCTTCAAAGAATGCATCCTGAATGGTATTTGTACAAAATGAACATCAAAGATTTAGACGAACCATATATTTACCCGCAAGAACTCACAAAAGGCAAGCCATGGGGTGATGCAAAACACACTTTCTGTCCTTACGACCATGGTTATTGGTGGGAAGATACTGCACAGCTTAATTGGGAATACAAAATACCTGCGGCAAAATACCAGACTCCTCCGCCAAATCCTACAAAAAAACTGATGTGGGATTATTTTAAGTCTGTAACAAAATATTGGGTGCAAAACGTGGGCATTGACGGATTCAGGTGTGATGTTGCGTACAGGATTCCGCCTCAGTTTTGGAAAGAATGCATCCGAGAAACAAGAGCTCTTGCAAAACAATGCGCAAACGAATGCGCGATTTCAAAAGATGTTATTTTTATTGCTGAATCGTATGTTGATGATTTGTATGAACTGCATGCGGCAGGGTTTACTGCAGTGTATGGTGATTATTCAAACAAGCTTTACAATCCTTCAATGCTTAAAACATACCTTGATCACGTATACAATATGACCGGAACTTTTTTTCCTTATAATTCAAGATGGTTTATTTTTCCTGAATGTCATGACTTTCATCGTTCTGCAAAAAAGCACGCAGAGCCATACACTGCACACGAAAAAGCAGATTTTGCCGCAAACAAGTCACGCTGGACACTAACAGCAACACTGCCTGGCATACCCATGATATTCAACGGTTTTGAAAAACTCGAATGGCACCCTGTTAATCTGTTCAGCTACAGTTCAATTAATTGGGAAGGTGATAAGGATTTAACACAGTATATTAAAAAAATAAATGAGATAAGACTCTCGCACAAAGCACTGCAGAATGGCAAGTATGTTTTTATACCCACAAACCAGGGATTGAGTCAGGCAGCACAATTGTTTTCTTTTGCGCGAATTTCTGAAGAAGAAAAAATAATTGTGTGCGTCAACATGGATGTTGTTAACAAGATTGACTGTGCAACAATCTGCCTTCCAGACAATATAGGAATTGATTTCAACAAAAAATACACGCTTCATGATTTGCTCGCAAACAAAAAATACGAACGGCAGGGAAAAGAATTGTTTATTATTCTTGATGCAGGTGAATCCCACATTTTTGTTGTTGAACAGAGATAAATATTTATATACACGCATATTCTTTTATTCTTATAGTGAACTGCGTAGGTTATGTGACCTCATAATTACGCAGTTCAGTAGATTGATAACTGCGCCTAATGTTATGTATACTGCGCAGTTATCTATAAAAAGGTGATTTGTATTCAGAAACATAGAGATGTTGTAACATACTTGATACTGCTTTTAGTCATTATTCTTATGTATTTGAGTTTTGCTGTTATTCAGCCTTTTCTGAATGCATTGCTGTCTGGGGTTGTTATTAGCTATGTCGTACAGCCGGCGTACAAATTCCTGAACAAAAAATTAAAAAGCCCGAATCTTTCAGCTTTCATAATTTCTTTGTTTATCATACTGCTCATACTAACGCCATTGGTTCTCATCATAGATAATGTCGCGCCTGAAGCAAGATATTCTTACATTCGTGCAAAACAAAAAATTTTGTCAGGTGAACTTATTGATATTGACTGCAGGGGTAAAGCATCCATGCTTTGCACCATATCAGGTGGAATCAAAAAATTTGTCAGCGATCCTGAAATTAAGCCGCAATTGCAGGAAACATTGAGCAGAGTGACCACTTATGCTATAGAAAAAACATCAGAACTTTTTCTGTCGCTTCCCAGAATCCTGTTAAATATTTTCATAACTTTTTTCGTGATTTTTTATCTCCTTAAAGATGGTGATGCGCTGACAGAAAAAGTCAAGAGATTACTGCCTTTGAGAAAAAAACATCAGGAACACATATTTAACAGACTCAAGGACACAACGTATGCTGTGCTCTACGGCTCAATTGTTGTGGCTATCGTACAGGGAGCTCTTGGCGCGCTTGGATTTTATATTTTCGGCATTGCATCCCCAGTAACATGGGGGCTTGTGATGACAATCATGGCTCTTGTTCCGATTGTTGGAACAGCTATTGTCTGGCTTCCGGCATCACTTTTAGTAATAGGCGAAGGACTAACACTACAAAATAATTTAGTTGTTTGGCAGGGAATTGGTTTATTTCTTTACAGTTTTTTAATTGTAGGAACAATTGATAACATTCTCAAGCCGCGCATAATTGGCGAGCGTTCAGGTGTGCATCCTATCTTGATAATGTTTGGCGCGCTTGGCGGGCTGGCTATTTTTGGCATGATTGGTTTTATTATAGGTCCATTAATTCTTGCAATTTTCAGCGCGAGCATAGAAATTTATGAGGAAGAAAGAGAAGAATTAGGGTTATGAAACTTCGCGTCAAAGATAAAATAAAATTAAGAATTTTATTAATCTTTGACTTTGGAGGTGCATAAAAGAAATGAAACTCAAAGTCAAAGACATGGACATTGCAACAGGAGATGTTCAGGTTGTTATTCTTAATGAGAATGATGCCGCATTGTTTGACTTGCATCACGAAGACAGAGTGCTTGTCACAAAAGGCAGTAAAAAAACAGTTGCTGTGCTTGATATTGCAGAAAGCAAAAAGGCAGTTCCTCAGGGTTGGATTGGTTTGTTTGAGGAAGTGCTTGATGCTTTGAATGTAAAACATAAAGATTTGGTTGATATAACGCTTGCAAAAAAACCAGTTTCTGTGCAATGCATTCGCAAAAAAATGGATGGCAAGGAATTAAATTATCAGGAGATTTACCAAATAACAAACGACATTGTACACAACAAACTCACAGACATAGAGCTTGCGGGCTACATAACTGCAAACTATGCGCATGGCATGAGCATGAAAGAGATTGTTTCATCGACAAAAGCAATGACGCGTACCGGCTCAGTTTTGCCTATAAAGAAAAAACCTGTTGTCGACGTGCATTGCATTGGTGGAGTGCCTGGCAACAGGACAACTATGATTATAGTGCCGATACTTGCTGCTGCCGGATTAATTGTGCCTAAAACAAGTTCGCGTGCAATAACTTCTCCTGCTGGAACTGCAGACACTATGGAAGTGTTGTGTGATGTTGCAATTCCTGTTAAAAAACTAAAAAACATTCTTGATACTGCAGGGGCTTTTATCGTGTGGGGCGGTGCAGTTAATCTGGCACCTGCAGATGACAAAATTATCAAAATAGAACATCCTTTGAGTATTGATGCAGAAGGGCAGATGCTTGCGTCAATTATGGCAAAGAAAGCAAGTGTGTCTGCAACTCATCTTTTGCTTGACTTGCCAATGGGTGTTGGGACTAAGATAGAAACAAAACAAAAAGCACTTCATTTGAAAAAACAGTTTGAACGGCTTGGAAAAGAGCTTGGGATTAATGTGCATACAATTATAACTGATGGCAGTCAGCCGATTGGGAACGGTATAGGCCCGTCTCTTGAAGCCAGAGATTGTTTGTGGGTGTTGCACAATGATCCGCGAGGGCCTTCTGATTTGAAGCAAAAATCTGTTCAAATGTCTGCAATTCTTCTTGAATTAACAAATAAAGCACAGAAAGGCAAAGGATTGTGCATTGCAGAGCATATTATCACGAGCGGGAAAGCTCATGAGAAATTCATGGAAATGATTGATGCGCAGGGTGCCAGAATCAAGCATCCTGAAAAGCTTCCTCTTGGCGAGCATACTTTTGTTTTTCGTGCTCAAAAATCCGGAACAATAAAACACATTGATAATCTTGCTGTTGCAAAAATTGCGCGTATTGCAGGAGCGCCAAAAGATATTGGTGCAGGCATTGACTTGCATGTTAGAAAAAGCACAATCATTAAAAAAGGAGATAAATTATTTACGATTTACGCGCACAGCAAACAAAAACTAAATTATGCAATTGAAACTCTTAGAGAGCTTGATGGTGTGGTGATTAACTGATGCCGTTCAGCGAAACAGATAAGCAGTTCTTGATGTCTTTGGTTTATGCAACCGGCATAATTCTTTTTTGGAGGGGTATTTGGGCAATTGCGGACATTACTCCTGTATTAATGAATCCGTTTGTTTCTTTTTTTATAGGGCTTCTTATTCTTACATTAACTGGATACATTTACAAGGAATTTGATGTTTTTGGACAGAGAACAAACAAAATACTTAAATTACTGCATCACATAACTGCATCAAAGGAAGCAGGATATTCTCTGCAGTACTACGATGAAATTGGCAGGCATCGTCATGTTATTAATCCTAAAACAATAAGGCGGCTTGAACAGAACATGCTTGTTGTAGAAAATAAAGGACACGAATATTTTATTCCTGTACATCGCATAAGCAAAATACACAAAAAAGGAGTTGTAATCTGGAGGAAATAAAAATGATGCAATCGCAAACGAACCAACTTTTTTTGTTTGGAATAATTTCAATTCTTGCACTATTGATGCTTCTCCAAACACAAACCACTCTGACAGGACAACAAATAAATGAAGAAATACTGTTTCCAGACTTTGAATATGTTCTTACAGCAGAAGAACAGAAATTGTTTGAAGAACCGGAACAGCCCGTGCAGGAACAGCAAAAAACTCTGCCAGAGCCTGTTGTTCAGGCATATCCTGAAATACCAAGGCCGAAAGCAGACCCTGAATGCCTAAACAAATGCTACACTGGTTTTAGTTTGTGTTTGCACAGGGCAGAAGGTGATGACAAAAAAACAAGAAAATGCTACGGCAGTCAGGAAGGGTGTTATTTGAAGTGCAAGGAAATTGCGTGATTTATTTTATTTGTTTCTTCGACGCCAAAACCAAATGTCCATGCGTGACATGCAAAGAGCCCCAGACAAATCTTATCAATCGCTGGCCAAAACGAATCATTCTTGGAACAAATTTTGCTTCCTTTGCAGCAAGTTCTGCTTCTCTCACAAGACGGGTTTCTTTTGTGAATAATTCAGCTTCTTTCAATAGTTTTGTTTCCCGCAATAATACTGCTTCATGAGCAATTTGTTGTGCTTCTTTAATCCTTTCGCCTGCAACAATGATGTCTGCAATTGCAACGTACGCTCTGAAAATTAGATAAAAAGGAAAGACTGCAAGAATGTCCAGCCAGTAAAGCTTCAAAAACTTGGTAACTTTTCTTACATGTCTCCATTTAAAGCTTAAATCAATGACAAAAAAACCTACAATTAGCCAGTCTGCGTATGACACCCATGGTTCAAACTTGTGAATGTCCATTGTAAAGTCAGCAATAATTAAGAGTGCAAGCAGGACGACAAGAAAAGGAATTGTTTTGTCCACAATATGTTCAATGCTTGATAATTCGCGCTTAATATTTGAAGGATATTTTTTTTGTTTCATCTCTTCACCCCTTCTTCTATTGCTTTGTCAACCCATGCTGAATTCCATCCTTCCGCAACAAAGTTTTGTCTCACTTTTTGAACTGGAACGCCTGCCATTATTGCTTTGCGGACATCGTTATGCAGGTGCAGGCGTGCGTGTTGTTCTGCTTTTTTTTTGTCATTATCCCCATACTGAACTCTGATTAATAAAAACAATGCAAATATGCTAAGCAAAATAACGCCGTTCAAAACAAGTGTTAATTCTACAGGTTCTTGCTTTTTGTTTTTGAGTTCTTCCAGTTCTGACTCAATGGCAACAACTGCTGACGTTATCTGATTAATGCCAGAATCATCAATTTTTGCAGGTATTTCTTTTACTTTTTTTAATTCTTCAAGCTGTTCTTGAATAACAGCAAGCTGTTGTTGAATAACAGAAATATTTTCTTGCAGTCCTGCAACTTCTTTAACTACTGCTCTTGAAAAATTGCCGATTCTCAGAATGTGAACATTGTCAGTTTCAAACTTTGTAATTCTTGTAATGTCGTCAACATCTTGATTTGGTGAAGGCACGCCTGTGGAAACAGCAAAAGCTACGCTTGACAACAGTACTAAAACTACAAAGACCACACCCCATTTTTGCATAACAACAAGAGAGAAGAAAGAGTATTTAAGATTTTCCTAAAATCTTTTTCAATTCATTTTCAACAAATATCTGTGCAATCCATTTAAGTTCTTTGTCTGTTCTCCATGCCTTTAAGTACTTTTTGTATG
>CAYPAC010000022.1:0-11560 GCA_964408615.1 uncultured Methanosarcinales archaeon | reverse complement strand
GCGCACAACACCCACCTTAATCGCGGCTTTTTTCACTGCCTTTGCAATGCGTTTCACAACATTCTTTTCAAAAGGCGAAGGAATAATTCTATCAGCTGTCGGGGTTTCAACACAGCCGGCAAGTGCAAAAGCAGCAGCAAGCTTCATTTCAGCAGTTATTCTTGTTGCTTTTGCATCAACAGCGCCGCGAAAAATGCCGGGAAAACCCAAAGCATTATTCACCTGATTCGGAAAATCACTCCTGCCAGTCGCAACAACTAAAGCACCAGCAGATTTAGCCTCGTCAGGCATAATTTCAGGCACAGGATTAGCCATTGCAAAAACAATTGAATTCTCAGCCATTGACTTAACCATTTTCTGACTAACAATCTTTGGACTGCTTAAACCAATAAAAACATCAGCACCCTTCATTGCATCAGCAAGACTGCCAATAATCTTTCTCGGATTACTAATTTTAGAAATCTCTGTTTTGTAAGCATTCATGTTCTCAACCCTGCCGTCATAAATTGTGCCTTTTGTGTCACACAAAATAACTTCATTAACTGGAGTAAAAAGACTTTTATCAACACCAACACCCAACAACAGCTTAGTGACAGCCATCCCTGCAGAGCCAGCGCCATTAATGACCACTTTTAAGTCTGCAAATGATTTATTCACTACCTTTGCAGCATTCATCAAAGCAGCAGTCACAACAACAGCAGTGCCATGCTGGTCATCATGCATAACAGGAATGCCAATATCCTGTAAAGCAGCTTCAATCTCAAAACATCTTGGTGCAGAAATATCCTCCAAATTAATGCCTGCAAACACAGGAGCAATGGCTTTTACTATTTTTATAATCTCCTGCGCGTCCTGCGTTGCAAGACAAATTGGAAACGCATCAAGCTTTGCAAATTCTTTGAACAAAACCGCCTTGCCTTCCATCACAGGAATGGCAGATTCTGCACCTAAATTCCCAAGACCCAGAATTGCTGAACCATCACTCACAACAGCAATAGTATTTGCTTTGAGCGTGCACTCAAACACTTCCTTCTTATCTGCAAAAATACGACGACAAACCTCTGCAACACCCGGCGTGTAAGCAAGACTCAAATCATGCTTGTTCTTCACACGTACTTTAGACTTAACAGTAATCTTGCCTTTTTTTTTCTTGTGCAATGCAAAAGATTCTTCATAAACATCCATAGTCTTCACCTCACTAAAAAAGACTGATAATTACAGCACGAGTTTATTAATTTATTTGTGGCAGAAACTATGCATTTATAGTGGAAGAAATTAATTTTCGTATGTCAAGTAAGTAATTTCTTCCACTAATAAGCGAACGAATTATTGAACGAAAACATACAATTATTAAATTCGTTCGCTATAAACCAAGTATTTAATAATTAAACAGAAACAAATAAATAAACACGATTGTTTAAGCAACAAATAAACTACGGAGGATGATATTAATGAAAGGAAAAGACTGTGAAGAATACGGGCCATCAGTCCTGAGACTTGTGCTTGGACCATTGTTTGTCATACCTGGAATAATGAAATTAACAAATCCAGGCATGATTATCGGAATGCTTGGAGGGCTTGGCTTTCCAGGAGCAACATTCTGGGGATGGCTGTTATTACTGTCAGAAATATTATTTGGAGCCGCAGTATTTGTCGGATGGAAAGTGAAGTACACAGTATGGCCCCTTGTTGTAATACTTGTTGTAGCAACAGGACTTGTACACATACCAGCAATGGCCGGCAATCCAATGGGCTTAATTAACGTGCTGTTCCACTTATTAGGAATTGCCGCGCTGATAAGTCTTCATTTGACAGGGCCAGGACAATATGCAGTAAGTGAGGAATAAAATATTCTTCATTATTTTTTTATTTCAAAATGAAAAAAGTTGTAATAATTGGCGGAGGATTCTGCGGAGCATATTGTGCACAACAGCTTGAAAATGATTTTGAAGTAACATTAATAGACAACAAAGACTATTTTGAGTTTACCCCTGGAATACTACGAACACTTGTTCATCCAGAGCACGCGTGCAAGATACAAGCAACACATGACAATTATTTGAAAAAAACAAAAATCGTTCTTGGAAATACAACAAAAATAACACGACAAACTGTTTTTATTGGAAAGAAAAAAATACTTTTTGACTACTTAATCATTGCATCAGGCTCAACGTACAACCTTCCAATAAAAGCAAAAAACATAATACTGTCAACAAGAGCAAAAATCCTGCAGAATTATCATGAAAAACTCGACACATCAAAAGAAATTCTAATAATCGGTGGCGGAGTTGTCGGAGTAGAACTTGCTGCAGAAATAGCAGTGCATTACGGCAACAAAAACATCATTATTGTCCATGCACAAGAACAACTAATTGAAAGACAGCCGGAAAAAGCAAGAAAATATGCTGAAAAATTTTTAACAAAAAAAAATGTCAGAATACAATTCAATGAAAGAGTGCTCGGACAAAAAAACAAAACATACTACACAGACAAAGGCAACAAATTCACACCTGACATAGCATTCCTCTGCACAGGCATAGTGCCGAACACAGAGTTTATTGAAAAAATATTTCTTAATGAAAAAAAACAAATAATTGTGAATGAATACCTGCAAGTGAGCGATAACATATTCGCAGGAGGGGATGCAAACAATGTTTTTGAAGAAAAAACTGCACAAAACGCAGAAGAACACGCAAAAATAATTGTGAAAAACATAAAAAATATTGAAAATAAAAAACCCTTAGAAAAATATGTTTCATCACCAAGAATAATGGTAATAAGCCTCGGAGCAAAACACGGAATATTAACATACAAAAACTTTGTTTTGACAGGAAGAATTCCCGGAGCACTAAAAAACTTTATTGAAAAAAGAGAGATGAAGAAATACAAGTGATGAGTCAATAGATTTAAAAAGCTAACATACCTATTTTATAGAAATGCCATATCAAAACTCATGGTATTCCCGCATAATTGAAGGAACAAAAGAAACACTAAAAAATACAGCAACAACACTCGAAACAACAATAAAATGGCTAATGCCATTTGGAATAAAAAAACAATTTCTTAATATAAACATACGCAATATAGGCTTTCAAGCAGGACAACAAAACCAAGTATACTGGCCCATAGACGGACTCGAAAGAAAAATGCAAAAATTAGAAAGCAACAGAGACGCACACGCAACAAATTATGGACTTATTAGAACTTTTTTAGCGGGAATAATAGCACCATCAGTAATCATAATATATCACGGGCCAGCCACGTTCAACAAAGAAGCATATTTTCAAGAGCACGCATTATGCTATCTAAGCACACTAATTCTTGCATACACAGCAGGAACAATTTTGGGAAAAATACGCAAAACACAATTTGAAAACAAAACAAAAGAAGACCTTGAATCCACAATAAAAAACTACAAAACAATAAAAAACAAAGATGACGACGATGAGCTTTTAACACAAGAATACAAACCACAAGAATTTGAACTCATACCAAAACCAGAAGAAACAAAACCAGCAACAAAACCACGCACAATAACATACGATGAAACAAAACCAAAAGTAACAGGCACACTAAAGTTTGACTTTGAAACATTCTACAAACAATACTGCGCAGAATTCCAGCCAGAAAACAAAGGACCGCCCAATATTAGTTAAAAGTATGTTTAGGATAAGTATTCAGAAGCATAAAAACTTTCGAAGTCTTTGCAACAGTACCATGCTGCATTTTAAGAATTTCATCTGCGTTTTTTTTTGCAATTGAAAGAGCAACAAGTTCGTTTTTTAAAGTCATAACTGCAACAATTTCGTTCTCAATAACATTGTTTGTCAGCTTAACAACACCTGGCGCATTTAATAATGCACCATGACAAATACTGTCAACAGCACTATCATCAATCCAAATCTTAGGAAGATGCTCAACACCTGCCTCAACAGGAAGAATGCAGTTTCTCAACAATTTGTCATTGTTCTCATTCTTCCAATACCAGAATGCATCCTCTAAATCTTGTAATGTGACTGCAGTATCAAAACCAAAAGGACCTGCTTTTGTTCTAATTAATTCAGACATGTGCGCGCCAACCTTGAGCTTCAAACCAATGTCGTGGCACAACTTTCTAATATACGTACCTGCCTGACAACCCACTCTAAACAAAACATCCTGTCCTTTTATTTCCAAAACATCAAGATAATAAATCGAACGCTCGCGCAACTGTCTCACAACAGAACTTCTGACAGGAGGTAACTGCATAATTTTGCCAACAAAAGACTGAATGGTTTTTCTTATCTCCTGTTCTGTAACAGGCTTGTGAATGTGCATAATACAAACATATTCTTTTCCTGCAATCAACAACGCTTGCACAATTCTTGTAGCCCTGCCAAGTGCTACTGGAAGCACCCCTGTTACACCCGGGTCAAGAGTTCCAGAATGACCCGCTTTGTCAATGCAAACTATTTTTTGAACAAACTCAGAAACCATATGAGAAGTAGGACCTTTCGGCTTGTTAATATTGCTGATGCCATAATTTATGAGAATATCTGTTGGACGACACTCCGGCATACAACCATATTGTTCGTTAGTTGATGATTCACGCTTTATCAATATTTCCTGTTGAGAGTACATTGTCCAATTATAACGCGCGCATTATTTAAACTCTTGCCTGCAAAACATATGTCCTGCACTACATGAATGTTTATATATCGCATAACCATCTTGAACTGTTACTATGGGAGTAAAGATGTTCAAACTTGTCGAGGACCCTTGCTTCGGCAAAAAATACGAAAAAATAAATGACTGCCAGCAATGCTGGATAAAAAATTCTTGCGCAATTTCTTTCAGAAACAGAAAATGATCAGACTGTACAAACAACTTCTGAATTCTCAATCCTGAAAAACAATTGAAGAAACATACCTGCCTTTAGCATCCAAAGGAACATTCACAGAAAGTTTCAAAGACTGTTCATCAGCAGGCAACAAATTAAGCGAGAAACTTGCAGGTTTCTTTATTGAGCCAAACATTATAGAAGCATAATCCCTGTTAATTGAACCATTAAGTCCTCTTAATTCATTCAATCTAACTGACAAATTTAAAGGAATGTTGCCGACATTTTTGACAACAACAGACTCTGAAGAAATAGTTTCACCTGCAACAGTAATTAAACGAATCATTTGAGGAGCAACAACAAACTTTTTTAAAGAAAGATAAGTGAAGTTCACAAATGCAGTTGTGCTTTCAGCAATAAGCATAATAGAATAATTTGCAGGCGGCAGGTAATGTTGCAATTCAACATTTCCTTCAAAAACAGAATTATTTATTTTTGATAACTGAAAAATAGTGTCGCCAAACTGCAAATGAGCAGTACTTGTTCCTTCAATTTCAGCACGAACAGAAATATTTCTTACTGTTCCTGCGAGAGGAAGAATTTGTGTGCCTGAAATATTGCTATCATCCTGAAGAAGCTCGAACTTCTTAATAACAACCGACGGCGATAAAACATCAAGCTCAACAACAACACTCAAATGAGCATCAAACTTAGGAATACTCGAAGTAAAATCAACAAGATTATTATTGGTATTAGAAATTCTAAGCAAAGAAAAACCTTCAGCAACCCCAACAGCAGGAGTGCCTCTAAAAAGCAATTCTTTAGAAACATTCCCCCAGCCGACAGCATCAATTATTGTTCCATTTTTGTTTTTCAAAGCAATGCCAGAATCAGCATTAGCAAGAGTCATTGTTTCTTCATAATCAGCATTTCGCCAATCAGTCTGTTTTGTTGAATTCCAGCCAACATCTGCAACAAGAAAAAATGATTTTGCAGCAATAAAAGTATTTTTCGGAAACGTAACATCCTGATCAGAAATACTTGTAGCAATTGTCCAGCTACTTATGTCAATGTCATTTTCTGACGGGTTGTAAAGCTCAACAGCTTCACCGCCAGTATCTGAATTCAAAGGATTGTACAAAATCTGATGGATTTCAACAGCAAAAACAGAAGGAAGAAGAAGCAAAAACATTATTGGCGTGAAGATTTTGTTTTTCATTGTAAGTGCGCCGGCGCGGGGAATTTCAACCCACGGTTTAACCGTAAAGTATTTGAACCCCGGAGTCCTTAGCGGACACGAAGGGCTAAACTTCGCGGCTTACCTGGCTAGCCTACGCCGGCACATTTTTTCTTTTTATTATATTCTTAATATGCGTTGTGCAGAAAAAACCGGAAAGTTTACGACTCAACCGGAAAGTTTACGGTGACAGCGGAAAGTTTACGGCAAAAAGGCATTTTGGCGGAAAGTTTACGGCTCAGCCGGAAAATGTCACAAACCACCGTCGATTCGAGAGGAAATATTTGTCTCGTCAATTAACATGTCAGAAACTGCTCTCGACGTACGCTACTGACTTCAGTCTGTGGAAAGGACGAGCAGTTTCTGAGCATGCTCAAGAACCACGCGCTATTTTGTATAATATATCGTTATCACTTCACGCCACCTGCTTCAGCGAGTGGTTCTTGACACTTTCTAAAATTTTCCAGCAACAAAGCTTGGTCATTGCAGAACAACAAATCATTACCAACCTTCACTTTAGGAACCAGCCTAACCTGCTGAAGCCTGCCTGTTGCAGGAAACTTCAGGAAAAGTTTTGTGGCATGCAAGCGTTTTAAAGGCGTATTCAAAGTGGATTCATCAACAAAAGCACCATTGTCAGTAACAAAACGCGCATGAAAATCAAACACTTCTTCATCAGCACCGTTGTCAATCGTTAATTCAAGAACATCATTTCTTACACAAACCTGAGGAACATTATTTATTTTAATCACGTCAAAAGAAACAGCATCACAACTTGAAAGAGCCTCACGAACACCCTGAACAAACTCAGCTTTTTCAGACACATACTCCTCACCCCAACTCATCACAACAGCACCCAATGCAACAGAAAAAGCTACAAGAAGAACTGTAGCTATCAAAGGAGAAACTGCCTGCCTACCCAAGTCTGCCATCATAACCTCTTTTTAACAAACAAGGGATTTACTGGTTTATAAGGTTTTCTGCAGATACTTTTTTATAATACACTATTTCCCTGCACAACATGACAGACGGCATGAATGTTGAAGAAATAAAAAAACAGTGTATTTTTTGCCATATTGTTGCAGGCATGGTTGCTGCCAAAAAAGTATTTGAAGACGACAAAATAACTGCAATTCTCGATATCAACCCAGCAAACCCAGGACACATCCTGTTAATGCCGAAAGAACACTACGCAATCATGCCACAAATTCCAGATGATGTAATTGGACATCTCGGCATGATATCAAAAGCACTGTCTGCAGCAATACTGAGAGCATTCAAAGCACAAGGAACAACAGTATTTGTTGCCAACGGGGTAGCAGCAGGACAAAGAGCACAACACTTCATGATGCACGTCATACCAAGAATGGAAAATGACGGCATAGGAATAGAACTGCCACAAAGAAAAATAACAGACGACAAATTAAAAGAAATAAAAAAAGCATTAATTCCAAGCATAAAAAACGCATTAGGAAGCGCGGCAGAAGAAGAAAACAATAAAAAAGACAAAGAAGATAAAAAAGAAGAGAAAACAGAAAAAAAAGAACTTAAAAAAACTGAAAACAAACCACCAAAAGACTCAGACCTTGACGAAATAGCGAGGTTATTAGGAACATGAACAAAGACTGCCCTATTTGCCAACAAATAGCAGACAAAAAACATTTATTGTACGAAAACGAAAAAGTAGCTGCGTTTTTGTCAACAGAACCAGCAACAATAGGGCACATACTTGTCGCACCAAAACAACACGCGCCAATACTTGAACAAGTACCAGACTTTGTTGTTTCAGAATTGTTTGTTACAGCAAATAAATTGTCAATCACATGCTTTGAATCACTCGGAGCAGAAGGCACAAACATAATAGTACAAAACGGAATGGCCGCAGGACAAACAAGCGGGCATACAACATTAAATATTGTGCCAAGAAAAGAAGGAGATAATTTACCACTATTATGGAAACCACGACCATTATCAGAAGAAGAAATGTCAACAATAGAACTAAAAGTCAAGGAAGAAACAAAAAAAATAGGACAGTTTGAAAAAGAAAAACCAAAACCAATAGAAATAGAAAAACCAAAAGAAATCAAGCCAACAAAAGAAGAAAACTATTTAATAAAACAATTGCAGAGAATACCTTAAACCTTCTTCAACAATTCTTTTTTAATCTTTGAATATTCTTTGACATTAAGATTTATGTGCTTCAAATCTCTGAATACAGCAATTATTTCTTTTAGCCTTGGCTTGTAATTTTCAAGTTTATGTTTAGCCAGCAATTTTTTGTATTTGCCAAAATCAATTCCTGCACTGCACAAAAGTGTCATTATGTCTATTCTGTCTTTCTGCCCCTTGACACTGTCTTTTCTATCAAGTTCTGCACCTTGTTTTAAAATAAGCAAGACTTCTGGAATTACAACTTCAAAACCTTCAATTTTTGCTGTCTCTTTCACAATTTCATTAACTGGCAGTGCTAATTTTGAATAGAATTGCACGTAAATGTCAACATCTATTTCATCAAACTTTATTTCATACTTTTTAAGACGGTCATTTTTTCTTAAATCATACTTTCCTTTCAGATAGACTAAATCTTTTAATTCAGGCAGAATGATGTCTATATCTCGTGATTTGTGCTGTCTGGTCCACAAATATGCAGCCCACCCGCCAATAATTATGAATCTGAAATCCTCTTTTTTAAGCACTTGCATTATTTTCCAACTTTTTTCTGTCAAAATGCTATTCCAAAATTCCACGTAATCTTTCCTCCAAAGCTTTTACAAATTCTTTCGCATACCATTCTCTCAGATTCCAAAGGTCTACAAAGGTGTTGGCAATCGTTGTTGTCTTTCCATAAGTTGCTATAAATTTGTCTTTTTTCAAAACAAACAAGTTAGGAATACCTGACTTTTTCGGAAACCTTACTTTTAAACTCTCATCGCCATAAACATAAACTTCTGAATAGTCTGCAGGAACATCATTAAAAATCAGCTTGTAAGCAGTATATGCTGTGAAAACAATGTTATCAGGCATTGCTTTTTCAATCTCTCTAACTGGCGCATCAACGCGTGTTGCAAAAATAATATCTTTGTTGATATTTCTTTTGCTTGCCCAAAAAAACAGTATTTTTTTAATATCCATAGTGCGAAAGTTCTTTGGCATAATTTCAACTGCACCCATGTTGGATAGTGCTTTAACGATTGAATTAACTGTACTTAACGAAACATACAGTCTCCTGGCTAACGACGCTTGTGTTAATGTTCTGTTATTCTTTTCTATTGCCTGGAACAGGATTTCCCTTAAAACAAGTTCTGCCTTCTTCATCTTTCTGTTTTAATCAGTTATTATTTATAAATGTTTCGATAAAATACGAAAGTTAGATGAACCATAACAAAATATTCCCTTTCCACAACATTAACAAAAATGCCAGCAAAAAACTCGGCACGAAAGGAATGCCAGTCTTGAGCAACACTTTTTTTATTTTTCCTTTATTGTAAAGTGCCGCCAGTTGTTTTATTTGTTGTTTGCTTACGCCCAAATCTTTTGGTCCTGCAATTGTTTTTCCACTGACAACAACATTTTCTGCAATCCAGTCACCTTCTGTTAATTGCTGTGGTTTAATCCACTTCATTAAGCAGGAATCTTGCACTGCTTTTACAAAAACATACAAATAAAAAAATAAAATGACAAAAATGCTCATAAATGATAACAATAAGAAAATGAAAAAGTCATCACGTGAAATAAGCGCGGCAATGAAAATAACAAGCGCAGTTCCAAGTGATAAGCGATGCAATGTAGACATTTCAAACAAAATAGTTTTTGCTTCCTTCACAAAAATTGTCCAATTATTCAAAGCAAGCCATATTGACCACAAAAGTCCATAAATTGCGCCGACAATAATTAAATCAACCAAAAAACCCCAGAAATATGTAGGAAAGACTTTTTCTAAACCAAAAAAATATCTGAAATCAAGGCCTAACAAAGCGCCTGTGCCCATTAATAATTTGCTGTCTCCACCACCCCACTGACCAGCATAAAACATTATACACGCGAGCAAATACGCAACTACAAATCCAAGAACACTGTAACCAAACGGATAAGCGTCCCACACAAAAACAGAATACAAAGCATGCAAACCCAACCCAGAAGCAACAGCACAAAAATTAATCCAGTCAGGAACCTCACGACTTTTCAAATCAGTAAAAGAAGCAACAACAAGAAACAAAAAAGCCACTAAAAGAATAATAGTTTCAAACATACCTCATTCAAATAAACAAAAGTATAAAATGGTTTCCCTCACTGTGCACCAGAAGAAACAATCTGAGTCAAAGGAATTTTTTCACCAGGAGATGTTCTAAAAAACTGTTCACCTGTTGCAATCATGTCAGGCATTCTCAGTTTGCCGTGGTATACCCTGTCGCGGAGTTCATCGAGCGTTTCAACAACATAATTTTCCATTTTACCCTCAAGAAATTCTTTTGGATTCTGAAGAGCACGCTCGACTGCCAACGGGTTTGTGGGTTCTGCAATAAATGAATATGTGACGATACTATTGTAAAATTTTTCATCTGCATTTTCGATATCAGAAGGAACCTGCAAACGTGTCAGCGCAACAGCATTCAACGCACGCGGCTGAATATCAAAACCAAACTCTTCCCTGCCTTCTTTTGCGCAACAACTCACCGGGTCGATATTTTCACAATCAGGTGATGTGAGAACTTCTATCTTACCTCCTGCAAAACCAGGATACTTGTCGCCTTTTCTTTGCAATAAAATTGCTTTTTTTGGCGCTTCAAAACCTGGCTGGTACAATAAAATAATACTGGAAACTGCAAGAGCGCAACCAAGCGGGCGTTCAGATGATACTGTTAAAGGCTCAGCACCAACACAAGGAATCCTGCCATAATAATTTGAAGCAAGACAATGCCAATCAAAATCATACAAAATCTCAGCAGCAATACGCGCAACAATCTGGTTATCAGGCGAAACCCACTTCAAAGGAGTTTTTTTGTGAGAAGCACCTAACGGAAGAACATATTCCTCACGAGAAAAACAACCCTGCGAAGTGTCAGCAACATAAACCTTTCTCTTGTCAGGGCCTTTTTTGTAATGAACGCCCTCAACAACACCTAAAAAAACATTACGAAAAATCCACTGCTTTCGATGACGACTGCGTGTTGGAACAATTGCGCGCAAGCCAAGCATTTTACTGACTTCAAGTCCTGTTTGTTCTTCAAAACGTTCTTTTGCAACATCTTCCAATGTTTGATTAGCAGAAAGATTGCCGCGAAAACGCAAGCCAGGAAATTTTAGATGCGCATTGTCTCCTTCGTCAGAATTAACCAAAATATATTGCGCACGACCATAAGCAGATTTTGTAATGCCTATAAAAGTAATGTTGCTCTCGCCATAATCTTTATTTTTTTCAATTGAAACTATCATAGACCGACGATGTTGTGAAAGGGTATAAAAATTTTACGCACACAAACACTGCACGTCAGATCCTTGCGCAC
>CAYPAC010000021.1:0-11572 GCA_964408615.1 uncultured Methanosarcinales archaeon | reverse complement strand
GAGCAAATATTTCGCTGGCAAAGTGCGGTTTTTGTAATATTTGTAATAATAGTGTATCTTATCATCATATTCGTAATGTGTAATTTTGGTTGGGTGAAGCAAAATTTCAGGAAAGTCATTTACGTAAGAAACAACTTCTTGATGTTCCTCAGTAATGTGGCTCCATCGCTCGCGGGTTAAGCGAATCGTTCTTCCAGAGATGTCAATAAACTCAAGCATGATGATAAAAATAAGATAACTTGGCTTAAATAAGTTACTACAATCAATTTTCAAAAAACTGTTGCAGTAGGTTTTTAAACCCGAAGGGCTTTTAGAATGTACGATGAACGATAAAAAAATTGATGAACTTATCACAAAGAAGAGTGGTTTACTACTTGAATGTGATATGGAACTCTCAAAAATTAAGCCGAACAAAACTAAAGCCAAAAAGCTTTTTGTAAAGGCTGCACCATTAGAAGAAAAAATTGGTGACGAACTTGCTGACAGAGGGAGATTATTTGATGCTTACATAAACTGGGTGAGTGCGGGCACTTGTTACAACCAGAGCAGACAAACTGAAAATGCGGCACAGGTCTACAAAAAAATAATCCGTGCTGCTCTTGAGCAGCCAGATATCATTCCAGAGGACGTGGTTAGATATGCTAAAAAATATATTTCTAAACATTCTTAAGAAGCAGTTGCAATAATTATTTCTCAAACAATCTCTTCAACACATCAATTGTGTACAGCATTATTGCCTGTGCCTGCGTCTTCGTCGGATTAAACGGTTCTTGTTTTTTGTGGACTGAATAAATTCTGACTTGGTTGATGAGATGTATTTGGTTGGTCAATCCAGGATCGAGTTTTATGCCTTTTTCTTCAATTCTTGCTATTAAATTGCCTAACCCAATGCCTGGACTTTTTTCTAACAAATCATTGCCTGCTGCATCAAAATAAACTCTGTGAAGTGCTGTTTCTAAAAGTCTTCCGCAAAGTATTGCAACACTTCTGTAGCATTCGTTTGCAAAGCATTTTTTTAGTTCGTGGATGTCTGCGTGCATTTCGTCGCGGATTTCCTGTGGAAAGTTTATTGATGGGAATGAAAAATTTTCTTTGTCAGGCAGTTCTGCAATTAGTTCTGAAATTTTGTCAACAATTGTTAATTTCTCGTCTGTTGTTTGTGCTTTTCTGAACAAGCTTATTTGTTCTGTCGTGATGCCTGTAATTCTTAATTCTTTTTCAACTGCAGTTAACGAATTTTCTATTGTTGTTTTGAGTGCGTTTGCTTGCTGGCTTTTGAAGTCAGTTAATGATGTGTTATTTGTTCTGTTTTGTGTTTGTTGCAGTGTTTTTAGTGCGTCTCTTAATTGTTGTAAGTGTTGTTTGAGTGTCATGGAAGAGCAAAACGACATTGTATTTTTATGCTTTTTGTTCTAATTTACAAAGAACGTATTAAGTTTCTTTTGTTTCTTCACTCTATTCAACAGCTTGCTTTCTTTTATTATTCTCGTAATGTCCAGTCCGAATTTGTTTTTCAAAAGCGTTACTGCATAGTTTATCATTAGTTTGTCGTCGGCAAATGTTATTCTGTTTTTTGCCATTGTTTTTCTGGTTGCTTCTCTTGTCACCCATACTCCGAGTGGTAAAGTATACTCGTCTGTTATTACTCTGATTACTAACGCGCTTGCTTGTTTTTTCATTTGTTTTAGTTTTTCAAGGATTGCCAGTCTTACAGTGTAATATCCCCCTGTTGTGTCTACTGCATAATTTTTTCTGCCTTCAAATGATTCATAATCTGTTGAATAATCGAGCATTTTTGTTTGTCTGAATGCAGGGAGGTACATCTCAAATAGTTCATAACTCCAAATTTCTGGTAATAATAAAATTAAGTAATAGTTTCCGAGATAACTGCCAAAATATGCAGTGTAATCTGCAACAGAATAGTCTTTTATTGTTTTCAGTAAGTGTTTTCCAAGTATGTCGTCTGTTGCTGTGATGCTCCATTTTGTTGGCACTAATTTTCTGTTGGTTTTTACTCCGAGTGTTGCTACTGATAATAGTTTTGTTAAAAAGTTTTCATCAAAATTGTGTTTGTAAAGATATGTTATTGCTTCTGCGGCTTTAAGATCAATATCTCCGACTACTTTGTCAATTTTTGTTGGTATTGACGGATTTGCTGTTATTTCTGCTTTTTTTAGTTGTGCTGTTGGTCCTGTTGGTGCAGTGTATGCATCAAATGTTGCTTTTAGTGTTGGTTTTTTCTTTAAATTTACTTCAAGTTCAACTGGCTTGTCTGCCATTGCTATGTATTGGCTTATCTCTACTATTTTGTTCGTTTGTCTGATGTTTGCTTGTTCGTGTGAATTCATTAGTCCTGTTCTGTAATCAACAATTTGTGGTATTTGGTATGATTGCTGTGCCCAGTGTTTTGGCGCGTCATACTGCCAAACATTTTCTGTTCGTTCTGGTGGTGCAAGTATGCCGACGTTAACGTGCGGATAACCATATTCTCCTACAAATGGTGCTGGTGAATTGCTTTGAAAGTTTTCTGTAAAATTTGTTTTTTTTATTCTCGTCAACGTGAGTGCTTTCAAATAGAATGGGCATTGTTGTGAATCATGTCTTCCTTTGCAGTACGGGCAGTGCAGCATTAATTGAATTACTTGTTAATGTTATAAAAATGTTTTCAGCAGATCTTTGGTTTTCCACACTTTCACATGTTTTTGTCGTTGAAAATGCAAATCATCTGACCAAATATCTGCTTGCGTAGCCAGTGCAGCAGCAATAAAAGGAGCGTCATTAAGGTCTATTGAATCCATAATCCTTGATGTGTCAGAAATTGCTCTTGACGCACACTACTAACTTCAGTCTGTAGATAGGACGAGCAATTTCTGAGCACGCTCAAGAACCACTTGCTCATCAATATGAACGTCGTTATCACTTCACGCCACCTGCTTTAGCGGGTGGTTCTTGACGCTTCTTCCATGTGTGCAGTAATCGCTTCATCGGCAATAAAAACCAAATGTTCTCTTAATTTTTCAAGTAGCGTATCAAATTCTTGTGAGGAGATTCCAGACTTTTGAGTTTATGTGGAAGTTTGCGAAGAAATAATTATACGCTCTTAAAATGTGGTTCATCGTTTGGGTCTTCTCTGTATTGACTGCATTGTTTTTTGTCTTCCCAGTAGAACCAGCATTTTTTTCCGACTTTTTTGTATGTTTCACAGCTGTCGCAGACTTGCATTTTGTTTGCAGAATCTAAAAAGGTTTTTAAACCTTGTGCAGTGTTAGTGTGTAATGCCTGTTTTGACTAAGGGTGAGTGTTCGAGAATTCTTGATGAGTTGACTAATTGTCAGCGCCCGTTATTTCTCTTTCATGATGATCCTGATGGTTTGGCGAGTTTTCTCATTTTGTATCGTTGGAAGCAGGAGGGCCGTGGTTTGCCTGTGAAGGCTGTTCCAAGAATTACTACACAGTTTTTGCAAAAAATTATTGATTATGATGCTGATAAGGTTTTTGTTCTTGATGTTGCTGTTGTTGAGCAGGATTTTTTAGACGAAGCAAAAGTTCCTGTTGTGTGGATTGACCATCATCCCTTGCTTGAACGTGAAAAGGTTTTGTATTTTAATTCGAGAAAGCATGATAATCTTAATGTTCCTACGCCGCATTTGTGTTTTGATGTTGTCAAGCAGGATTTGTGGCTTGCTGTTGTTGGTTGTGTTGGTGACTGGCACCTTCCGAGTGAACTTTTGGAGGGTTTTCGTGAGGAATTTAGTGATCTTCTTCCAGAAAATATCAATACTCCTGAGCAGGCTTTGTTTGATTCGAAAACAGGTTTGCTCGCAAAAGTTTTGTCGTTTAATTTAAAGGGTAAAATGCAGGATGTTATGAAGTCTATTAAAGTGCTGACAAGAATTAATTCACCGTACGAAATTCTTAATCAGGAAACTCCCCGTGGAAGGTTGATTTTCAAAAAGTTTGAGGAAATAAATGCTAAATATGAAGAATTGTTAGGCAGGGCAATTAAAAAGAAAAGTGATGATTCAATCTTTGTTTTTACGTATAGCGATGATGAATTAAGTTTAACTAAAGATGTTGCTAATGAATTGTTGTATCGTTTTCCTGACAAAATTATTATTTTAGGAAGAGAACGTTCTGGTGAAGTTCGTTGCAGTTTGCGAAGTGCAAAGCAGGATATTCAAAAGATATTGGAATCTGCATTGATTGGCGTGCAGGGCCATGGTGGTGGTCACGAACATGCCTGCGGTGCGAGTATTAAGAAAGAAGATTTTGAACAGTTCGTAAAGAATATAAGAAAAGAAATAGAAAAATAAAAATGATGTGAACAAAGCGATTAATTTTTTGAAGTTTTGAGTTAACTTTATAAGCACAAAACTTGTTCACAGTTTGTTTTGCGCCGGTGGTCTAATGGTAGAATACGAGCCTTCCAACAAACTTTAAGAAAGTTTGATCAAAAAGGTCGGCATAAAGCCGCCCGAAGAGAGCTTGTGATCTGGGTTCGATTCCCAGCCGGCGCATTGTGAACGTAGTAAACAAGCGACGGATGGGTTTTCTGAACTTGTTCAGATTTATCCAGCCGGCGCATAATCTTTTTAAATGAATTCTTATTGTTTCTTAAGAGAATGAAAGCTGTTATTTTTGGTGCGGGAAATATTGGGAGGGGTTTTTTGGGTTTGGAGCTTTTTAATTCTGGTTATGAGTTATTTTTTGTGGATGCTGTTGAATCTGTTGTTGACGAGCTTAAGAATAAAAAGTATTTTACGATTGAGTATCTTGATGCATCGCATGAAAGAAGGAATATTAATGTTGCAGACATATTTCATGTTGGTGATAAGGACAGAATTGCTCGTCAAATACGTTTAAGTGATTTGGTAGTGACTGCTGTTGGTCCTGCTAATCTTGAAAAGGTTGCGCCGCTGATTGCGAGTGGGCTTGATGGCACGAGTGGAAAGATTGTTATTGCTGCAGAAAATGTTCCTGACAATACTTGGTTTTTGAGAGATGCTATAAAAAGAATTGGAGATTATGATGCAGTATTTCCTCGGTGTGTTGTTGATAGAATAGCAATTTTTAATGCAGGAATAACCAAGATTGAGCGTGATTTTGAGTGGGTGATTGAGGATTTTGGAAAAGATTTGAAGATAAAAGGAGTTGAATACGCCAACAATCTAACCAAATATTTGCAAAGAAAATTGTTGGTGTTTAATGGTTCGCATGCAGTTTTGGGTTTTCTTGGTTATTCTGCAGGGATTGATAGTCCTGCAGTGGCTATGCAAGAGCCGCGCATTGCTGAGATTGTTGTTGGGGTTATTAAAGAAGCTGCGCATTGTGTTGAGAAAGAATATGGTTTGGACTCTGAAAAAATGCAGGCGTATACAAAATCTGTTATTAAGCGGTTTGAAAATGTTTTGATTCCTGACAAAACAGAGCGTCTTGCAAAAGACCCTATTCGAAAACTTAGAGAGCGTGTTGTTGCATCTGCAGTGCTTGCACATAAACATAATTTGTCAACGCAATATCTTGAAAAAGGTATTCTTGCAGGATTGAAATATAATAATCTGAATGATAAAGAATCTGTTCAATTGCAGGAAGCATTAAAAGTGAAGGGTTTGGAATTTGTTCTTAAAGAATATTGTAATCTGCCAAGTGTTCATCCTCTTACAAAAAATATTTTAAGTGCGTTTTAGTTGTCAGAACATAAAGTTTTTTCTGTTGAGTCTTAACAGTTTTTTTGCAAGGACTAATTCTCCGTGTTGCATTTGTTCTGCTGTTGCGAGTTTGCTGGCTAATATTTTTGCTCTGTCTTTTTTTTCTTGTGCTTGTCCGAGCATTATTTCTTTTCTTTGTTTTTTTGCTTTTTTTGCTTCTTTTTTTAGTATTTTGCTTTCGTGCATTAATTGTTTTACTTCTTCTGCTATTTTTTTGTGTCTGTGGGTTACGTATATTGACTCTAATATCTTGAATAAGTTAATCACGATGAAGAATGCAAAGAATAATGTAATCGCCGCGTATGCTGTATATCTGTTTGGTGATATTCTTGTGTATACTATTGTGCTGATGATGTATGCTTGCAGGTTTACTGGCAGTGGTGATGCTATGAAATACATTATTTTTGCCGGTATTAAGTGATAGAATGCGAATAATATCATGATTATTGCTTCTAACAATATTGCTGCAACAACTGTGCTTTTCCATGGGTTGTCTACGAAATTCATTAGTGTTGGTGTTGCGCTGTAATGGTACATTGTTCTTAATAAGTCAACGCACACGAACATCAATACTATACTATTGCCGACTGATGTGTTCCATCCTAATTCTTCTCTTTTGTAAAGGCCAAAGTAGAATGTCATTACTAATATTGTGACAAGTAATGGTGTTGCTATCCACAATAATTCTGTGTTTGATATTGGTGCTTGTAGTAAGATTAACAATTGTTCAATGATTGGCTCGTACCATTGCATTTTATATCACTCCTTTTATTGTGAACTCAGTTATTGTGAAGAGTATGTAGAAGAATATTAATGTTATGCCTTCTGCTTTGGTTAGTTTGTTGGTTGCATCGATGAATGTTGCGAATAGTATTGCTGCCAATATCATGAATCCTGATGCTGTTAAGAATAATATTCGTTGCATTGGTATTGGCGCTATCATTGCTGTTATTCCGATAACGAGTGTTGAGTTTGTTATGACACTGCCGATAATGTCTCCGAGTGCAAATTCTGACAGTCCTTTTACCATGGCTGTTGTTTGAAATATTAGTTCTGGAAGTGATGTTCCGATTGCTAAAAAGAATAGTCCTACAAATAATGTTGGCAGTCCTATTACTGCTGCGAGTTGTATGCCGTAATGCACTGTTTGTTCTGCTGCAAGATAAAGCCCGACGATTGCAGCAACAAAAAGTAGTGTGTATCCTACTACTGACAATCTTTGTATTCTGTCTTCGAGCGCGTGATTCTTTGTTTTGTGCAGGAGATGATACCAGTAAAAAACAAATATTATTAGCAGGAATGCTCCGTCGAGTTCTGACAGTACTCCCCCGATTGAGCTTAGAACTACTGGCAGTACAGATATTAGTACCATTAGTAAAACATCATGTTTTAAGTGTCGTCTTGGTATTTTTATTCCTCCTGTTGCAAGGATTGCGATTCCTAAAACAAGGGTTAAGTTTGCTATGTTGCTGCCTATGACGTTTCCAAGGCTTAGTACTGGTGTTCCTTTTAGTGCTGATGCTATTCCTACAAATAGTTCTGGCAGGCTTGTTGATAGCGCTACCACTGTAAATCCTGTTGTGAATGCGCTTAATCTTAAGAATACTGATATTTTTGTGATTGATTTCAGGAGTGCAAATCCTGACAGTATTAATACTGCGCAGGATAGTAAAAAGAACATTATTGGCAGTATTACTTGTATTGCATCAGGCATTTGTATTTGTCTGTTTTATTAGTATTTATAGTTTCCTGCGTGTTAAGAACCACCTGCTGGTGATGTTAATCAAGAGCATTTACTTATCCCTTGCAAAACACTTTGCAACAATCAAAGGAAATAAAATAGTTGCATCACCAAATACTTTCACCATGTTTTTTTGCAGAGAGATTTTACCCCATGAAACAGCTTCGTCAGGACGAGCACCAGCATCACTGCCGTCGAACTCCTGTGAATTATTAATATATACTGTATAATCACAACCATTGCGTAACATATTTGCGTTAAGAATGTGGTGTTTTACCAACCCTGCACCAAGAATAATTACACCTGTTTTTTTAGCTTCAAAGGTAAGATTGTTCAATTTTTTAATGTCAGCAACAATATCAATCTTAAAATCAGGATTTTTGAAAGTAAGAAAATACATCATGTCGCCAAGACTTCCATCAGTCAATGCGGGACAAAAAACAGGAATGCTGTTTTTTTGCGCCCAAAAATAAATAGATTCTTTATTGTTAATTTCTTTACCAAGGCGATGAATAAGTTCAGAAGGCGTGAATATGTGCCCATTATTTTTCTGCTCTTTGTAAATTTCTTCCAATATTGGTTTAATCCAGTCTTCAAAACGGCAGTATCTTGAGTTGGGAACAAAAATGTTGCCAGTGCGATTAATGCCTTTCTCACGCAAACTTTTGCCATCTGCATTAAAATCACCAAGTATAAATGGCTTAATGCACTTAATAAAATCTTCTTCAACACCGCCCGCAGTTGTCACGATTACATCAACAAACTTGTGCTCAACAAGATAACGAAAAATGTCTCTAAGACCTGAAGTTACCATATTTGAAGTGTAACCAAGATAAATTGCGCAATTGTTTTTGCGCATCTCTTTAATGATTCTTATTGCTTCAGCAAGATTGGTTGCCTGAAAGCCAGTTGTTGAAAAACTATCAATTATTTTATCAAAATCAATACTGTTATTAAAATCATAACCTTGCACTGCAATAAAATCTGCAGGTTCTTCAGATTCACGCAAAACATTCTCGCGAGTTTCTCTAAACTTATCAGTCATGCAGACTATTATTTATTTTGATTTATAAACTTTCTATACAATCTTGAATAATTCAACACCCAAAAACGCAGCATAAATCCCAAGCAAAACAATACCATGCTTCCACGTCAAAACTTTGTGCTTGATAATATAAAGAATAAATGATATGGAACCAATCAAAAAAATTGCAGCAGTCAACACATTATCAAAATCAATAACCAAAGGACGTATTAAAGACAAAATTCCAAAATACAACACAAGCTCGATAATCAAACTGCCAAGAATATCCCCTAAACCAATAGCTTCATGCTTACGAAACAAAGAACGCAACTCAATAGCAAAATCCGGAATAGTCGTGCCAATACCAATAACAGTCAAAGAAATAAAATACGGCGTCAACGCCCACAAATTAGCCAAGTTCACAGCACCAAACACCAGCCAACGGCCTGCCAGCAGGAGCGCCACAAGACACCCCAAAAAAACAAAAGCATCACGCCACAAAGACTTCAACATGACACGCTTTTTTATTTTTCCAAAAGTACCCTCCTGACGCCACAAAAAAATAAGATACGCAACAAACAAACCAATCAAAATAAGACCATCAGGCCTGCTCAAGACACCATCAGCAGACAAAACAAAAGGCAGCATAAGCATAATCCACAACGGAAACAAAGCCTTATCGAGAATTTTACACTCAACATTAATTCTTCTGCCAACAACTGCAAGAACACCAACAGCAAGCGCCATATGCACCATATTAGAACCAATAATTGCGCCGAAAACAATGCCAGAATCACCATACTGCAAACCCATAATACTCGCAATAACCTCAGGAGCAGATGCGGCCATAGCTATAACAACAAGACCAATTAAATAATCACTCAAACCAAGCTTTTTAGCATAATTAGTAATGCCAAATACCATTAAATCAGCAGACTTAAACAAAATATACAAACTCGCAATGACAATAACTGCATTAACAAAATAAGGGTTTGCAATTAACGCTTCAAGCATTATGCTTTCATCAGCTTTGAAGTATTTAAGCATTACTATATCGACGACAAAAACCGAAGGTTTATAAAGAAGCAGCAATATTCCAATATATTTATATAGCCAGTCACGAAAAACGGCATGGTGATAAACAATGAGCGTCGTAGGAATACAATTCAACAAAATCGTCATTGACAAAAAAAACCCTGCAAAAGGAAAAGTCAATGTCAACAACAACGTTGCAGTAAAAGACGTGCACAAAACAGACCTAACATTCGGAAGCGCAAAACAAAACGCACTGCAATTTGACTTTGAATTCAAAGTACACTATGATCCAGGAATAGCAGACCTAACATTTAACGGCTTTCTGACATATTTTGAAAAACCAGAAACAATCGAAGAAATACTAAAATCATGGAAAAAAGACAAAAAAATACCAAAAGAAGTAATGACTCCAGTACTCAACAGCATCCTCGCAAAATGCAATATAGAAGCATTGTTGTTAAGCAGAGAAGTCAACCTGCCGCCGCCAATGCCAATGCCAAAAGTCGACCTAAAATAACACAAAACATCATTCTCACATGGCAACAAAAGAACTCAAGCTAAAAGTAGCAGAAGCAGTTCAAGACGACGTAAACAAAGGAATCATCAGAATAGATGCAAACTTCATGCGCGAACTAAACGCGCGCCAAGGAGATATCATAGAAATAGAAGGACAACGCAAAACACTTGCAATAGTCGACAGAGCATACCCAAGCGACATAGGATTAGATTTCATACGCATGGACGGACTGACAAGAAAAAACGCACGCACAGGAATAGGAGAACAAGTAATCGTCAGAAAAGCAACAGTCAAAGAAGCAAAAAAAGTAACCATAGCACCCGCAAGAGAAGGAATCGTAATAAGAGCATCAGCACACATGTTCAAACCAGGACTCTTAGGCAGAGCAGTCGTCAAAGGAGACATCATATCAATCGGCGGAACACGACGCAGAAAAACAACAATGTCAGGCAACCCATTATTCGATGAAATGTTCAGCATGTTCGACGAAGGACTGATAGGCATAGGATTCGGCGACATAAAATTTGTCGTAGTAGAAACAGAGCCAAAACAACCAGTACTAATAACAGAAAACACAGAATTAGTACTAAACCCAGAAGCAGTTGAAATAAAAGAAGACGCAGCAATAGGAGTAACATACGAAGACATTGGAGGACTACAAGACGAAATCAAAAAAATAAGAGAAATGGTAGAACTCCCACTAAAACACCCAGAAATCTTTGAAAGATTAGGAGTCGAACCTCCAAAAGGGGTATTACTGCACGGGCCGCCTGGAACAGGAAAAACACTTCTTGCAAAGGCAGTGGCAAACGAAACAAACTCACACTTTATTCTGATAAATGGTCCTGAGGTCATGTCAAAATATTACGGACAAAGTGAGGAAAACGTCCGCAAAAAATTCGAAGAAGCAGAAAAAAACGCACCGGCAATCATATTCATTGACGAAATAGATGCAATAGCAAGCAAGCGCGAAGAAACAAAAGGAGAAGTAGAACGAAGAGTTGTAGCACAGCTGTTAGCACTAATGGACGGGCTAAAAAACAGAGGAAAAGTTGTCGTCATAGCCGCAACAAATGTTCCAAACATACTTGATCCGGCATTGCGAAGACCGGGAAGATTTGACAGAGAATTAGAAATAGGCGTGCCAAACAAAGACGGCAGACTAAACATTTTGAAAATACATACAAGGAATATGCCGCTGTCAAAAGACATAGACCTCAAAGAACTCGCGGCAATAACACACGGATTTGTCGGAGCAGATTTAGCATCATTGTCAAAAGAAGCAGCAATGATAGTCCTGAGAAGAGTACTCCCAGACCTAAAATACGACGGTGAAGAAGCAATACCAAAAGAAATACTCGAAAAACTAATGATAACAAAAAGCGATTTCAAAGAAGCACTAAAAGTAGTGCGGCCATCAGCACTGCGCGAAGTATTTGTAGAAGTACCAAATGTAAAATGGGAAGACATAGGAGGATTAGAGCACATCAGACAAGAATTGCTCGAAGCAGTTGAATGGCCGCTAAAACATCCAGATGCATTCGCAC
>CAYPAC010000020.1:1339-11609 GCA_964408615.1 uncultured Methanosarcinales archaeon | reverse complement strand
CCGTCTCGTTGTCTTTCTGTTATTGAGTGGTCTCCAGCAACAGTTCCATTTCCATTTAAGGCAATGGATAAGTTGTATGGGCTTGATCCTTCTACATAGATACTGTAGACTACTCCGCCTACGACCAGTTCTGCAAGTCGTGTTGAGTTGTCAAAGGTGACGTCTCTTGTTCCTGTTCCCAAGTCAGTAAATGTTAACTTGTTGTTTGTTGTATCTACTGAATCGTATCGTAACACGTGTGAGAAACAAGTGTTGTCATTGTTTCCAACATTGCAGTTGCTTAACACAAAATAGTCTCTCTTTGTGACAAGAGAATGTTTGGTGTTTGCTCCTTCGATAAACCACAAGTCGTCGTCTTGGTCTCCAAATCTCAAACAACTTTCACCTGACGCCAAGTTTGGGTCTTGAGCTTGGTTACTTAAGTAAGGAACATCGTAGAATATTCCTTCTTGGTTTGTGAACTGAAGGTTGTATTCATCGTTTCCTCTTGGGTCAAGCACAACTGTTGTTGTTCCAGTGTCTGTTAGTCCTTGATAGACTATGTCCCATGCTGGTGTCAGCATTCCTTCTGGTGTTTGGAGTTGTTCTCTTACGCCAGAGCCTGGTGGGACGAAAATGTCTCCGAGGACTGAATCTGCATCAAGGAAGTATTTTAAGTACTGGATTTCAGCTGTTTTTACTGTTACGTTTCCAGTTGTTCCGCTTGTTGCAATTTGTCGTCCTCTGATTTGGACATTGGATTTTGTTATTATTTCTTCGTTGACGCTTGCTCCTGCTGTTTGGTTGTTTGTGTCGCTTATGTTTCGGTCCTCAAATGATATCTTATAAGCACCGAGGTAGAACTGGACTATGCTTTTTTGTATGTCTTTTCCAGTTGCCATGATGTCTCTGATACCGATTTGTGTTCCGTCTGCAAGAACGTCTGTTTCTCCGTCACTGAGTTCGTCAGTGATTTCGCCGTTAATTCTAAACTTGACAGAACCATCTCCATTGTTTGACGTTTCTGAGATTACGAGTACTTCTACTTCGTATTCTTTGCCGTCAACAGTGTATGTTTCTTTGTCGTTTTCGCCAAGGATTGCAGAGATTGCCCCGCCCATAAGGTCGAGTTTTAATCTGTCTGGTGTTCCTGTTGGCTGGAACGAAATGTCTGTGTTTACGACAACAAATGGCTGTCCTAAAATTAATAAGTCTTGGTCTTCAAGGTCTTCAAGTGAGCCAGCTTTGACTTTTGATTTAAGACCTTCTTCAAATTCAATGCTCCACTCAAATAACCTGTCATCTGCGTTCCATTTCAAGTAGTGTCCTACTCTGTCTCTTTCGTCTTTTGCAAAGACTACTTTTCCAGAGTTTCCTGTTGTTGGAAGTCTTAAATACTGGTTATATTCTGTTGAACCTTGGTCTGTTACTATCTGACCGCCTTTGAGCATGTCAAGGTCCACTTCTGTAAGTGTTTCTCTGACTGCACCAATTAGCTGGTCAATGTCCAGAAGGTTTGAAGTGCTGCCAATTGCGACTGCATCTCCTTCAACAGATACTCCTCCTCGTGCGCCTGCAAGCGGTACTTTTGTTACTGCTGCTGCTTGGAGTGCAAGTGCAAGGTCTACTGCTCCTGCAACGTCTGTTGCCGCTGCATTTTCTCCGACAACTATTGCCAGATTTGATGCCGGCACTCCCTTTTCAACAAATGGTGTTGGGAAATCTGAGAGCGAATACGCGGCTGACGCGCCGAATATTGTTGCTCCAACCATTGTCAATCCCATACCAGTAGCAACAATCCTTTTCACAACATTTATTGCCTTCATTATCTAAACACCTCCGTGTTTTTTTCGTTATCTTTACGAATGTAAAGATGTTTGTTTTATGCAACACACTCACAATAGGTATTTAAAGTTTTCTTTTTCAAACCAACACAAAAATATATGTTGTAAAATATATTCTCGCATGGTGTGAAACTTTAAACACCTTTGGTTGTTATTGCTTGTTATAAGCATGCGACAGATTTACTTATAAGCTTTTCGTAATTCCAGTACAATATTGGTTACCACTTCAAAGTACGTCATTTTTCTTGGCAGGGTTTTCTCGTCTGAACTTCTCGTTCATAATGTATTTATAAACAGCTTATTCTGTCATTAACAGAACGCCTGACTGGGATGCCTTCTCCAGAATGACGGCACGAGTTCTTTTGTTCCTCAACAACATTTATTAATAACTGTTATTAAAATACAAAGTTATGGCTTCAATTCTTTTTGGCGGTGCTGGTGATTCTGTTGAAAGCGAGATTGTCAGTGCTTTGAAAGAGCATAATGTTTATTACACAAACAAAAGTGGTGAAATGTTGTTTCAGCTTCTTCGCACCCGCAGTGAGATTATTCCTAAAAAGTATGATTTGGTTGTTTGTGATTCTCGCTTGTTTTATGTTGGCTTGCCTGCTGTTGACAGGGTTGCTCGTTTTGTGTCTGACATTCTTGATTGTTTGAAAAAAAGTGATGCTCCTGTTGTTTTTTTGGCAGATGCTGACATTGCTGACAGGATTGAACTTCACGTTAAAAATGCAGGTTTTGTTTTTGTAGCTCAGCCTTACGTTATTCCTCAGCCAAAGATTATTCCACAGCCGCATTGTGCTGATTATGTTGTTAAAGAAATTAGTACTTTTCTTAAAAAATAAAAACTGCTGTGGGCAGGAACTGCTGAAAAAGGTTCGGAACTATCATTTGCTTAAGCGTGTAAGGATTGAACGCTAAATCTCTCTTAACTGCAATTCAACATCTTCAGATGTATCAATTACGTAGTCGATGTTTCTAACTTTGGCAGTCATCAACTTCATATGATCATATACTTGAGGACCGGCAGAATATTTCTTTGATTTGTCTATTCTTTTTCTTAGACGTTCTTTAGCAACTTCCTCTGAACACGTAGTTTGAATAACTTTCGAATTTTTCGTGATTGCGCTAGCTTCAGAAACAAGATCATTAGAATATAGCGCTGCGTCAATTACGACATTAATGCCTGCATTGATTAAAAACTTAGCTGCCAAAAAGATTGCTCGATATGGAATATCTCGCCATTCTTCAGGAAATATCTGATCTTTCTTTGATGGATCAATATTAAATAAACTTTGACGAAATTCATCTGCGTTCAAGACAACTGCTTTGTGTTTCTTTGCTAACAATTGAGCGACAAAGGATTTGCCTGTACATGGGAGACCTATCAGAATATAAAGCATTGTTAATCCACTCTTTTCTGGATATATTCTATCAATGTTTTAATAGTTACTTGAATCTTTAATTTGTTCTGTTCCCACAAGGTTGCGCTTACTTTTGTGCCGTGATAATCTATTTTGTTGCGCAATTTTCTAAATTCATCTAAATATTTGAAATCAAGTTCTAATTCTGGCTTTTTTTCGGAAAGATATTGAAACAAACATTCGTGGTTTGAACATGTCCAACCATCAAGCGCAAGAATTGCAACAATTAATTCTTTTATTATTTCATAATAACCTTCAAGAAATAGTGAGGGATATTTTTGTGCTTTTTCTTCTACTTCTTTCCAGAATAATAGTTTATGCTGTGCAAAAGCAAATAATTCTTGGGCTTTGTTTGAATCTTTTTCTCCGGTTTCTGTGAGTATATTTTCGCGTATACAATCATTGAAGTTCATAATCTTAAACCTCCACTTAAAGTGTTGCCGCTAATAATGTTATTTCTTAGCCCTTCTGTGAGATTATTTAAATCTTCTTCAAAAAAGAGTTGAATATCGTGTTTTAATTTTTTTTCAAATCCAGATACATCTATTTTAGTTTCTTTTTCTTGAACAAAGATATCAATATCACTCTTTTTATGATACGTTCCTTTTTGCATACTTCCGAAAAGAACAAGCGCCTTAGGCTTGAGAGTTTCTTCAAGAAAATCCACTAGTCCGCTTATTGCAATTTTTGCAGTTATTGTTGTGCTTTTGACAAGTTTGTATTGTTTTGATAGTCTTTTTGCTTCATAATAAGGATATTTATTCTTTTGCTTTACCCGCACAATAATCCCATCTCGCACAAACTCTTTAAGATATTTCATTACTGTTTTAGTATCAAGCTTTGTCTCTCTGCTTAGCTCTCGCACTCCAAACTGGGACATTGGCCTGTAAAAAAATAGCGACAAAAGTTTTTCTTCATTAGTTGCAGTAATCATATTGTAGGATAATATTCCTACATTTATAAAACTTATGAAAAAAGCATGCATAGAACTTAGATAATAAATGCGGCGGGCAGGATTCGAACCTGCGAGGGCACTAAGCCAGTAGGGCCTAAACCTACTCCGTTGGACCGCTTCGGTACCGCCGCGATGAACGCTTTTTAAGTGTGTTTACTATATATAGTTAACTGTCACAACAAAAATTCTTCTTTTCTTAATCTTATTGTTGTGCCTATTAGCGGATTAAAAAAGTATGGCTGGTAGCATTCATAGAATATTGACTGCATTTCTTTTAGATAGGTTAGTGCTTTGTTTATTGCTTCTGTTGTGTAACGCGCGCCGTGGTCATGTTTTGTGCATTTCAAGCTGTCTGAAGTTTTAAATGACAATGATATATAGTGATGTATCATATTTCTTTTTTTTGGCAGTTCTTCTTTTAGCAGGTCAAATAGTGCTGCTTCTCGTTCGGGATGTTCTTTTTTGCGTTGCACCCTTGTGGTGTCCTGCTGAACTTTTTTTAGCACGGATTTTTCCAGTCTGAATTCATATCCTTCTCTGATTGTTTTGTTGCAGAAGATTGCGTATTGTTCTATTGCTGTTGTAATGATATGTGGCTTGAGGTTTTTGCCTTGCATGTGTTGGCGAAGTATCGCCATAATGCCTTGTTCTGCTGGATTGCCATAATTATAGGGTAAAAAATGTTCTACATGTCTGTCTAAAACAAGCAGGTCTATAGAGACTTTTTGTTCAGAGAGCAATTTCACAGTTTTTAAAAATGTTCTTTTGCTTTAAAATGTTCTGACAAATTTGTCAATCATCTCTGGATTCGTGACTTCTGGATGGAATATGCATCCATAAATTTCCTTTTTTGGATGTTTGATCATGCATGGTTTTCCTTTTGCAATTGCAATTGTTTCAAAGCCATGTTCTGCTGTTTTCGTGTGTAAAAAATATGCATTAAAGCTTCTGTTGCAGAGTTTGTTTTCTGCAATAACCTCTATTTTTTTGACGCCAATTATCATATTTTCAACAATATTAATTCCAAACTCTTTTGCAATTATTTGCATGCCTGCACATATTCCAAGAATTGGTTTTTCTGTCGTATTTATCCAGCTAAAGTCGTGTTTTAAATATTCAAAATCTGCAAGTGCTGTTCCGCAGATTATTATTTTGTCTGCTGAATTTATGTCTTTTTCAGTTAATGTTTTGTAATGTTTTGTAACTGATTTCCCAACTATTTTCTCAATTGGTTTTACAAATTCCAGTTCGCTTAATTTTTGCTCGCAAGTGTTAATTATTAAAATCATTTTTCCTCAAGTGTGGCGTCAATAATACGATAAACTCCGCTGTTTTTTTCCAATATACTTTCTGAGTTTTTAACAACAATTTTTTTCTTGAATACTGGTGCATCAAGTACTGTTGTTTCGATTTCTCCGCCTTCGCCCGCTGGATTTATGTGGTGCGTTGATGCTATCTTTGAAAGATGTTTTATTGTTTGTTCGTCAATTTCTTTTCCCAAAAATGATTGTTCTATTGCTTCTGCAAAAATGCCGCTTACAACCGCTCTTATTTTTTTCTCGACAACTTCATTTAACAATTCAACTTGGTCCATCAACCATAATGGATTAAAGCACCACAATTTTAATTCGTAGCAGATTTGTTGTATTCTGCTTGACTGATAAGTTGAGCGTACAGCGCCAGTTACTATTCCTTCTATTTTATATTTATTTTGCGCTTCAATAACTGCTTTTTTCAAGTCTAATAATTCTTTTTCTTTTTCTCCTTTTGTTGTCACAGAAATCAAAGGCAATTGTAGTGCTTCTGCTTGTAATTTAGTTAGGTGTATGTTTGGTGTGTGAAACATATAGCTTTCTTTGTTGTCAGAAACTAATGTAATCAGGCAAACAATGTCATGTTGTTCTTTTGCTTTCATTAATGCCAGTGTTGAGTCTTTTCCTCCTGAATACAAAACTGCGAGTTTCATGTCAGTAAATAATTAGTTTGATTTATAAACATTGAGAAGTATTTGACTTAATAATCTCCATGTTTATTTTGCCACGCATAATCTCTTTGCCGTGATGTTTTTCCAAAACCGCAGTTAGAACATACTTTTTTTCTGGTGTGATAAGAATGTTTTCCGCATCGTCTGCAAATTATGTGGCTTTTACCTTTGGACCTTTTTCCCATTGATGGTGTGCCTTTGCCCATAAAGAATCACGCAGGTGATATTAGAATGATTGTGTCTCCTCGTATGAACGCAGTTCCTAATTTTCGCGCTACATTGCCTTCTACTCTTTCTTCTGTGTCGTCTAATACTATATTTATGTGTATGTCAAATGCTCTTAGTGTGCCGACGTATTGTTTTCCGCCTTTGAGTTCAACAATTACTTTTTTGTCTCTTGCTCTGTTTAATGCATCTAATGGTCTTGCTTCCATGATTCATCCCCTTATTGTTTTGTTGCAAATACTATACGGCTGTATATAAACCTTTTGATTAAAAACTAAAGCTATAAATACTTGTTTTCATCTTGTATTTGCATGCATATTAAAAATTTGGTGACGGGTATTGTTGGAATTGTAATTCTCGTTGGTGCTGTTGTTTTTGTTGCTTGGCTGTTGCGCGCTCCTGAGCCTTATCCAAAATTGATTCTTGATGCTGTTGCGCTTCGTTCTGTTGGCAATAATTCTTTGGAAAAGGCAAGGATTGTTGATGATATGGATGAAAATATGGAACGCGTTGGTGACAACACAGTTATTGACGAGTGGGATAAATTAACATCTTGTCTTGATGCTGGTTGTTCTGATGATTCTTTGCTGGATTTTATTTTGTCTGTTGTCATAACCAAGCCTGAGAAAGTGCCTCATGCGCGTCTTATTGCTGATGTTGTTGTTGCTGGCCGTTTTTGGGGTTCTGGCGACGTGCTTAAATTTTCCAAGGCAGTTACTGCTGCGAATGATGGTGTTGCTGTTTTGAATTCAAAATCTGTTGACAAGAAATGGGATATGGTTGTGGCGTGTGATGGCAGGTGTGCTGAAAAAAATAGTTTGATTTTTGATGAGGTTAAGCTTATTGTTGAGCTTGGTCTTCAGCAATAAAATGGAATTTGCTAAAAATGGGTTGTGGAAAATGATGTTTTTGATTGTTTTAATTATCGTAATTTTATTTTTTTCAAAAAGCACTATTACTGATCATATCAGTAAAAATATTGAACGTCAGGTTGTTGATATTGTTGTTGACAAAAGCCAGAGTTTTGTGTTGAGTCTTCCTGATAATGCTATTTTTTCATTGCGTTCTTTGCAAATTTCCGGAGAAGTTGTTGGCTCTGGTAAGGTTAAAGTTTTTTTGGATAATGGCAAAGGGATTAAAAGACTGGTTTTTTCCAATGTTCAGGGTGTTGGGAAAAATATTGGTGTTTCAACTGATTTTGTTGATATGGATAAATCATTACAAGAAATCGTCATCAATAATTATCGCAGTCTTGAGAATGACCTTGTTTATGAGGGTGAAACATTTGCCGGCTCTTTCCGCCGTGTTTGCAGTGAAACCTGCGAGCTTAATCCTGTGATTTTTACAAACAAGCGTTATGAATTGTTGGTGTATGTTGAGCCTGGAACAAAAGTTTATTTGAAAGAATTGTTGTACACGTGAAAAAAATGAAAATATTTGTTGGCGCAGACCATGCAGGTTTTAAATTAAAAGAAGATATTATTAAGTACTTGAAAAAATCAAAAATTGAATTTAAGGATTTTGGAACATTGAATGATGTGCGTGTTGATTATCCTGATTTTGCTTTGAAGGTTGCTGAATCTGTTGCGCAGAAAAAAAATTCTTTTGGTGTCTTGATTTGCGGCACTGGAACCGGCATGGTTGTTGCTGCAAACAAAGTTAAGGGTATTCGTGCTGCATTGATTTATGATGATTACACTGCTAAAATGGCGCGTGAGCATAACAATTCTAATATTGCTTGTTTGCGGGGCAGAAAGTTTCCAATTAAGAAAGCATTGAGAATTCTTAAGGTTTGGCTGAAAACAGATTTTAGTGGTGAATCACGTCACAAAAAACGTCTTGAAAAAATTTCAAAGTACGAGGAACAGTTTCATGCCTGCCTTCCCTGAAATGGTTAAAAAAGTTATTCCTGCAATTCTTGCCGCTGATAAAAAAGAGTTTGAAAAAAAGTTTTTTGTTGCAAAAAATTTTTCTCTTGTTCAGATTGATTTGTGTGATGGAAAGTTTGTCAAAAACAAAACTGTTTCTCCTGTTGATTTGGTTTCTTTCAGTCTTCCAAGGACAGAATTTCATTTGATGGTTGTTGATGTTGACCATTATGTTGAGCATTGTGTTCGTTTGAATGCTGAAACTATTGTTTTTCATGTTGAATCCTGTAAGAATGATGCTGAAGTTTTGCATCTTATCCGTCATATTAAAAGTCATAATGTTAAGGTTGGAATTGCTGTTAATCCTGAAACAGGCATTGCCAGAATTAAAAAGTTCATAAAGCTTGTTGACCAAATTCTTGTCATGACTGTTCATCCTGGTTTTGGCGGGCAGAAGTTTATTGTAAAAATGCTGCCTAAAATTAAGGCGTTGAGAAATCTTAACAAAAAAATAAATATTGAAGTTGATGGCGGCATTAATTTTGATACCATTCGGCTTGCTTCAAAAGCCGGTGCAAACATGTTTGTGGCGGGCAACGCAATTCTTAATGCAAAAAATCCTAAAAAAGCGTATGAAGAATTGCTGAACTCTGTAAATTTGAAAGTATAGTGAAGGAGTCTAATAATAGAAATTATTTTATACTGCATCTAATCTTTTTGCGTAATTATGGATTCAAACAAATCACATTATGTTGTTGCTACAGGGATTGTTGTTAAGGATGGTAAATTTCTGATTACAAAAAGAGCTTTGAATGAGAAAGCTTTTCCAAACAGATGGGTTGTTCCTGGCGGCAAGGTTGAAATGAACGACTACACTCAACGTCCAAAGGATTCTCATGATGCGTGGTACAACATTCTTGAGTCTGTTCTGCGAAGAGAGATTGATGAAGAGACTAATTTAAAAATAAAAAACATCCGTTATTTGACAAGCTTAGTTTTTATCCGTCCTGATAATATCCCTGTTGTGGTTATTAGTTTTTTTGCAGAACATGATTCTGGTGAAGTTAAATTGTGTCCTGCACTTACTGAACATGCGTGGGTGACTTTGGAAGAAGCTAAAAATTATGATTTAATCAGCGGTATTTATGAAGAGTTGGAAATGGTTGATAAGCATTTGAAAGGATGTTCTCTTAGTGAATGGAAAAAAAATTAAGCGTTACTTGACTTTTGAGTTTCAAGACTGTAAAAGTCAAGTTCGCTAAAGTTTTGCACCTTGTTATTGACAAACCCAAAATTTTAGCGTTACATTTTTAAACTACTCTGAGTTCGCAACTGAACATGACATTGACTTCGGAAGAATTTTCTAATAATTTAAGGGAAATAACTAAAAAGTATTATCAAGAAAGAATTAAAATAGTTAACAGGAACATGACTTGTGCTATGGCAGGGTTAGCAATTAGTCTGGGCAGTATAATTGGAATGTTATACGCCCATAACGGAAATCCTCATCTTAAAAATCCTGTTGTGCAGCAACAAATAGCAATGACTGAAACAAAGAGCGCTCTGGAGCGGGAAAAATACAGTCTTAACATACCTCTGCCTTACAATGCTGAGAAATTACAGCCTTTTTTAGAAAATGCTTTTGGTAATAAGGAAAAAAGAATTGCATCATTGGACAACGCTATTCAAATTGTCGAGGCAGATTTAAAGACAGTTGAGCAAACCCTTGAATTTACTGCATTTAATGCGTGGAAAGAAAAAGCATTTGGTTTTAGTATGGTAATCTATTCAGCTGGTGTTTTGTCCGCCACTTATTTTATACTTCGCACAACACGGTTGCGCAATAAAAATAATGATGAAGAAACCTCAAAAATCACAGAAGAAGTGAATAAATACACTCAAAATAAAACAGAATGTGGTGATGAAAAATGATTACTGCAACAGTTGACGAGACTTTGGATAAGAGGATTAAGAAGTGTTGTAGGAACATG
>CAYPAC010000020.1:0-1329 GCA_964408615.1 uncultured Methanosarcinales archaeon | reverse complement strand
TTTTGTTGTAAGTACTGCTTCTATACCTGTTACAAGCTACATGGATAGTAAGAATCAGTACCGTGAAGAACCTGCAGTTGTTCGTTATCGTACTGCCGGAATAGCGCGTAATGTTTTTGAACAGCAAAAGACTGCTTTGGAGTATTCGGCTAAGTATTTGGATAACTGGCTGTATGAAAATGACGAACTTACTCCTTTGTTTAATGACGTGTTCAGTGATAATGACAAAAGATTGTCGTCATTAGATTCTGCCATTAAGATTGTAGATAGTGATTTATCAAGATTAAGTGAAACATCTGAAGTTAAAGCATATCATAACTGGAGTAAGGCTAATAAAGGTGGGTTTGTTCTTGGTTATATTGGGGGCATTGTTCTTGCTCTTGGTTCTTGTTGTTATATTATAAGATTAGAAAATGAAAAAACTAAATCTCTTAGAGAACAATCTCGTCTGAAAAACCCAGAACAATAACATTTTTAAACCCCTTCAATTTCTTGTGGCGTTATGGCTATTGTTCATCGTGGCAGGGTTGGCATTCGTCCGTCTGGCGGTCGTTATAAGCAGTTGCGTGGCAAGCGTTTGTTTGAGCGCGGCAGTCCGCCGACTTTGACAAGGATTAGTGATGATAAAAAAGTTAAAGTCAGAACTAAAGGCGGGAATGAAAAGTTCAGAGTGCTTTCTGCCAAGACTGCTAATGTGTTTGATGCTAAGTCTAAAAAGTTTTCTAAGGCAACAATTAAGATTGTTACTGAATCTGTTGCCAATCGTCATTTTGTTCGTCGTAATATTATTGTGAAAGGCACTGTTATTGAGACTGATAAAGGAAAAGCTCGTGTCACATCAAGGCCAGGTCAGGATGGCGTGATTAATGCTGTACTTGTGAGTTAAATTAAAATACTTCTTTCTCTGTTCTGTTCTTAAAAGAGGAAAAAATGTACGACATCATTACTGTTGGTAGCGCAACTGTTGACGTGTTTATTAAAACTTCAACTAAGAATGTTAAAATAATTAATACTCCAGAACATGATGTTTGTTATCCTGTTGGTTCAAAAATATTAATCAATGATTTGCATTTTGATACTGGTGGTGGTGGCACTAATTCAGCGACAGCTTTTTCAAGATTAGGTTTTAAGACCGGCTGGATAGGCAAATTAGGCAGTGATGCAAATAGTGCAACAATTCTTGAAACTGTAAAAAAAGAAAGTATTGATTTTTTGGGTTCTCAAAGTGATGGTCTTGCTGGTTATTCTGTGATTCTTGTTGGTGTTGGAAATGACCGTACTATTCTTGCTTTTAAGGGAATTAATGACACGTTATCTTCGAATGATTTT
>CAYPAC010000019.1:4787-11921 GCA_964408615.1 uncultured Methanosarcinales archaeon | reverse complement strand
TTGTTTTTACTAATTCTAAATAATTGTCGCAGAAGTCTTTCCAGAAGAATTGTTCTATTAGCATTTTTGCTTTTGCGTATTCGTGTGTGTCAAATGCTTTTGTTGCTTCTGTTATCGTGTTTGATAATTTTGCAAGTATCCATTGGTCGATTGTTTCTGTTGATGATTGTAATTCTGTTGTGTTTGTGTTTGGCAGGTGTATTGCTGTGAAGTGTGCCGCATTCCATAATTTTACAACAAACTTATCACCTGCAATAAGTTCTTTCTCCTGATACGCAATGTCTTCGCCTAATTTGCTTCCTCCTGCCCAGTATCTTAATGCGTCTGCGCTGTATTTTTTGAACACTTCTTGCGGTTCGACGACATTGCCTTTGCTTTTTGACATTTTTTCGCCAAGTGGGTCTGTTACGTATCCTGTTAGTGTAACTTCTTTAAATGGATTTGTTTTGAAGTGTAGTCTGTTTTTAATTACCGTCTTAAATAACCAGAATAAGATTATTTCATGTGCTTGTGGTCGCAAACTCATTGGAAATAATTTTTTCCAGTATTTTTTTGGCAACAATTGTGTGCATAATTGCGGTGTCATTGAGGATGTGAACCATGTGTTTAGAACATCTGTTTCTGGAATAAATTGTGTCGAAGCGCACGAAGCACATTTCTTAACAGGCGGAGCATCTTGTTTTGGGTCGACTGGGAGTTGTGTTTCTTTTGCCAGTATTGGTTGTTGGCATTTTTTGCAGTACCATACTGGGAATGTTACTCCAAAGAATCTTTGGTTTGATATGAGCCAGTCCCATTGTAGTCCTTTTACCCAGTTGTCATATCTGTGGTGCATGAAATCAGGGTGCCACTTTAACTCAGTCCCCCATTTCAATAGGTCATCTTTCATGTCTAAATATTTTACAAACCATTGTTTGCTTTTGATGAATTCTATTGGTGTTCCGCATCTTTCGTGTACGTTTACTGCGTGTTTGATTGGTGTTTGTTTTTTTAGCAATCCTGCTTCTTTTAAATCACGGAGTATTGTTTTTCGTGTTTGTTTGACAGTCATTCCTTTGTATTTTCCTGTTATTTCAGTCATTGTGCCTTCTGGTGATATTGCTGTTTTTATTGGAAGATCAAATGCTTTTTGCCATTCCATGTCTGTTTGGTCTCCGAATGTACAGCACATTACTATTCCTGTTCCTTTTTCTGGATTTACACGTGTGTCTTCAAGGATTGGTGCTTCGAAATTAAACAATGGCACTTTTGCTTTTTTTCCTTTGTATTGTTTGTATCTCTCGTCGTCTGGATGATAAAATACTGCAACGCACGCCGCTAAGAGTTCTGGTCGTGTTGTTGCTATGATTAATTCTTTTCCTTCTACTGTGAAAACAATGTCGTTGAATGTTGAATCAAATTCTTCATCTCTTACTTCTACTTGTGATATTCCGGTTTTGCATTCAGGGCACCACATTGTTGGTGCGTCTTTTCTGTATATTCTGTTTTTTTTGTACAAATCCAAAAATGACCATTGTGCTATCCGTCTGCAGTGTGCGTCTATTGTGCTGTAGAATAAGTTGAAGTCACAGCTCATTCCTATTCTTTTCCAGTCTGCAATAAATGTTGGTCTGATTTCTTTTAGTGTTTCTTCACAAAGTTTAATGAATTCTGAGCGTTCCATGCTGCTTGCTTTTATGTTTTTTAGTTTCTCTACAAGCCTTTCTGTTGGTAAACCATTGTCATCTGTGCCGAACGGGTAGAACACATTAAATCCACGTAAGCGTTTGTAGCGCGCAATGATGTCTTGTTGTGTATAACTAAATGCATGTCCGATATGCATTTTGCCTGATACTGTTGGTGGTGGTGTGTCTATGCTGTAGATTTTTCCTTTTGCTTCCGGGTCAAATGCAAATATTTTTTCTTGCTCCCAGTATGTTAACCATTTTTGTTCTGATTCTTGAGGGTTGTATTTGTCTGGCATTCTGCAAAAGTACGTTATGGTATTTATAAAAGTTTATGTTAAAAATTAGTGAACGAGGTTATCATAATCGGCTGGTTTGAACGTTTCTAAACAGGCATAGACTTCATCAAGAGTTTTTTGAACACTCCAATCGAGATTTCTAATATCGTCAAGTTTTTTAATAACAGCTCGTGGTATGTTTGTTCTCTGAAAATCTCCTGATTGTTTGATCCAGTCAAAGGTCTGATAGAATGCATCTTTGGCGTATCGTGTTTCTGCAATAAGCTCAGAAGGGACACACTCTCTAACTTCCTCAATGCCAAAAGTGAGGTGATCAAGACTTTGATGAAGTGTGTGATATACTCTGAAATGAGCATCGGTTTCAATGCGTTTTTGTCCTTGTTTACTTATTTTTGGCGGTTCCATGAATGAAGAATGGTTGTTTAAATCTTTATAAACATTATGCCCGTTCTCTTCTCAAAAAATTTCCAATGTCGAAAATATTTTGCACTGCAACTCTTTTGTTTGATAATTCGTTGATGATTTTTCCGTATCCTAAGCACTCGCCGTGAACATTCTGCACCAATACAAATTCATTTATTTCTAATGTTTTGTGTGTTTTAACAATGCTTTTTCCAAAAATATCTTTGCCGCAGATGAACATCCATGCGCATTTCTCATCAACAGTTATTTTTTTGTTTGAAGTGTCAGCTAATTTCTGCAACAAATAAAGTGATGGCTGAAATTGTTGTCCTTTTTGTCGCCCTAATAATATTCCTGCAAATGCGGGTTTTGTATTGATGTGTTGCAGTGTTTCTTTAAGTTCTTGTGTTACGCTGAAAAATTCATTATTGATTTTAATAAATTCTTTTATTATTTCTTCATCACTAAATTGTCTTATAAATTCTTTTATCATTTCTTCACCTTTGCAATAAAAAAACCTTCTGTGTTTGTTTTATGTGGCCAGAATCTTTTGCACAAAGCTATTTCCTTGTTAAGTTTTTGTCCAAAAACATTTGTCAGTCCTGCATCACCAGCATTAATATTTATTTTTTCAAGTTTTACATCAAAATTGTTAATTAACCACTGCATGTTTAATTCGTTTTCTTCTGGTTCAAGACTGCATGTTGAATATACTAAAATTCCTTGCGGTTTCAATAATTTAATTGCTGTTTTTAATAATTCTCGTTGTATTTTTTGGCTTGTGTGTATTCCTTGCAGTGTTCTTTTGTTGAACCATGTTTTGTCTGTGGCATAATTTCCTGAGCATGGGGCATCTAACAAAATTTTGTCGTATCGAAGTTGTGATTTTAATAAGTTTACTGCGTTTGTTTTCAAAACAATGACGTTTTCTGTTCCTATTCTTTCTAAATTTGCGCATAACGATATTAGTCTATGTTCTTTGTACTCGACAGCAACTATTGTTCCTTTGTTATTCATTAATTGTGATATTTGTGTTGTTTTGCCTCCTGGTGCCGCGCACATGTCTAATACTGTGTCTGTTTGTTGTGGATTAAGAAGCTCCACAGGCAGCTGGGCTGCTGCTTCTTGTAAGTAATAATCCCCTATTAAATATTCTGTTATCGCTCCAAGTGAAAATGGTGCTTCTGCATAATACCCATCTCTTAAAAAAGGAATTTTTGTTAGTTTCACACCAATTGCTTTCATTCGTTCAACAAATTTTTCGTGGCTTATTTTTAGTGTGTTTACTCTTATGCTTTTTTTCAAAATTATTTCTTTTATTGTTCCTCCTAATTGTTCATATCTTTGTTGAAAGAATTGTTTGTGGTTCATTGTTCGTAAGAAAAGCAGTAAGATTTATATATGTTCTATTGTGAGTTTGACGTAAGATGTACTTCATCCGTTACAAACCTGAGGAAGAGAAAGAGCCGTATCATGCTCCTGAAGAGTTGAAGCGTGAGTTGAAGTCCTTGGGTGTTGAGATTCAAGTGGAAGCTGAATTCTTTCCAGATCTTATTGCCAGAATTCCTGATGATAAATTAGAAGCGGTGCGTTCATTAGAAGGTGTTGTTAGTATCTATGACGATTTTAAGTTTGAGCCAAAAGGCGGCGATTGTTAATAATCTTTATAAAACACCTTCTTCTCTTGCTACCATATGCTCAAGTTTTTTAACACATTAACGAGGAAGAAGGAATCATTCAAGCCTATTACTGCAGGTCATGTCGGAATGTACAGTTGTGGCCCTACAGTATATAACTTTCCTCATTTGGGTAATTATCGTGCTTACATTTTTAGTGATTTTCTCAAACGATATTTACTCTACAAGGGTTTTAAGGTTAAGCATATTATGAACATTACTGATGTTGATGATAAAACTATAAGGGATTCTCAGAAAGAAAATGTATCTCTCAAAGAGTTCACTGAACAATACACGAAAGCTTTTCTTGAAGACTTACAATCTTTGAACATTCTTTCAGCCGATGTATATCCAAAAGCCACAGAACACATTCAGAAAATGATTGATGTTATTGATAAATTATTGCAGGGTGGTTTTGCGTACAAAAGTGAAGACAATTCAGTTTATTATAAAATTAGTGCTTTCAAAAAGTATGGTCAGCTGGCTAATATTAATGTGGAACAGCTTGAGGCAGGTGCAAGCAACAGAATAAAGAAGGATGAGTACGATAAAGAACATGTTCAGGATTTTGCGTTGTGGAAGGCATGGACTCCTGAAGATGGTGATGTTTTTTGAGAAACTAAGTTTGGCAAAGGACGTCCTGGATGGAATATCGAATGCAGTGCTATGAGCATGAAATATCTTGGCAGTCATTTTGACATTCATACAGGCGGTGTTGATTTAATCTTTCCGCATCATCAGAATGAGATTGCTCAGAGCGAACCAACAACTGGTGAAAAGTTTGTTAATTTCTGGTTGCACAATGAATGGCTTTTGGTTGAGGGCCAGAAAATGTCAAAGTCTTTAGGTAATTTTTTCACGTTGAGGGATGTTGTTGCAAAAGGTTATCCTGCAGTTTTTGTTCGTTATGTTCTTTTTTCAACGCATTATCGTCAGCAGTTAAACTTTACTTTTGAAGGTCTGGATGCGGCAAAAAATTCGTTGCAAAGAATGTGGGATTTCATGCAGAAGTTGGATGAAGTGAAAATAACAGAAGATACTCCGAAAGTTGACAAATTAATTCTTGACGTCAAACATAAGTTTGAGAAAGCAATGGATGCTGATTTGGAGATTTCTGAGGCATTAGCTGCAATTTTTGTTTTTATCAAGCACATTAATGTTTTGCTTCGTTCAAAGAAAGTTAGTATTAATGACGCAAAAAAGATAAAAGATGTAATGTTTGAGTTCGATAAAGTTCTTGGTGTTATCAAAAAACTTGATGATGAGGTTCCTGAAGAAATTCAGCAATTAGTCAAAGAACGTGATACTGCTCGTACTGTCAAAAACTTTGCTCGTTCTGATGAAATTCGTGATGAATTGCAAAAAAAAGGTTTTGTTCTTGAAGATACTCCTGAAGGAACGAGAATTAAGAAAGTTGTGTGATGATGGTGCTCCCTCAAGAAGCAAAGTGTGTTTTCAAAGGCGTCATCCATGATATATATCAATGGCAACAAAAAATGTTTGACGGAACAGATGAAACATTTGAAAAGATTAAACGACCAAACTCTGTTCAGATTATAGCAACAAAAAATAACAAAATTCTTATCAGCAAGGAAGAACAGCCTTTTAAAGGTGTGTTTTATGGTTTATTTGGAGGACGACAAGAAAACGGTGAAGCGCCGTTGATTTCTGCACAAAGAGAATTACGTGAAAAAACCGGGCATGAATCATCTGATTGGGAACTGTTAAAAGTGTATGATAATTTGGAATGGCTGGAATCACAAATTTATTTATTTGTTGCGAAGAACTGTAAAAAAATAAAAGAACCACAATTTGATGCAGGTGAAAAAATTGAAATTCTTGAATTAAGTTTTGATGAATTCATAACTATGGTTAAATCAGAACAGTTTCGGAGTGAATTCTTGACATTAGAACTCTACCGATTGCAAGAGAGTCCACAAATGTTTCAAGAATTCAAGAAAAAAGTGTTTCCCAACAACCATTTTTAATCTTTCTGCAAACAAATACTATATGGTCTTTCTTATACGGTGCAAGATTTATTTCTTGCATTATTTCAACATATTTTATCAGTTCTTTCCTTACGTCTTCAAATATTTGTTTTGGTTCTTTCACAACATTTATGCTTCGCGCTTTAATTACAAGAAATGCATACCCCGTAGTTTTCAGAAATCTCAAATTCTTCACGAAAATTTCTGCTTGGTTTTTTTGTGCTATGTCTTGATACATCCAATCAGCATTTTGTATTTTATCAGCATATGTTTGTGGTTGGTTTGCATCAGCAAGTATTGGTGCTATGTTTTGTCGTTCTTCTGCTAAAAACACTAATTCTCTGCAGACTGTTGGTGAAATCTCAACTGCAAAAATAAATCCTTCATCACCAACAATGTCTGATATGTGTGATGTTGTTGTTCCTGTGCTTGCTCCTAAATAGAGAACAACATCTCTTTGTTTCAAAAATGTTTGTTTTAGTCCCTTATGCAGTGCAGCAGAAAGTTTGCTTACTGCAGGATTCCAGAATCTGTATTCTTCTTTGTTTTTTGTAAATATTTTTTTATTTTCTTCAAAAATTCCTTGGTTTTGTGTTTGGTTCATGATAATTTCTTCTCTAATTCTTTTTTTATTTTATCGCCAATAAAAGTTCCTTTGAAATAATCTATTTTTGCAGTTATTGCTATCTTGTCTGCTAATTTTCTTGCTGCTTTTCCATGTAGTTTCATAGATTGTTTTTGTATCAGTGGGTGTTGTGATATTATTCCGTATTTTGGTATTTTTGTTCCTTGTTTTATGTTTCTGAATAATGCTTTTTCTGCTCCTAATAATTGTATTGTTGATGCAGGCATTGTTGCCAGTTTTTTTAGTGAACCTGCTATTGTTAACAGTTTTGCAGTTAGTATTGTTCCAATGATTGTAGTAGTGTTTTGGCATAATGTTGATAGTTTTGTTTCAATGTATTGGTTTATTTGTTGTTGTGTTTTTTGCATTTCTTGTATTGTTTTTGCAAGTGTTTTTATTGCTTGTATGTCTTTGTCGTCGATGTTTCCACCCATTGTTTCTTGTGCAGGTGTTGTTTTCTTGTCAGCTATTGTTTCAACA
>CAYPAC010000019.1:0-4777 GCA_964408615.1 uncultured Methanosarcinales archaeon | reverse complement strand
TGTTTTATTTTTTGTTTTGTTTCTTGTATTAACTGTTGTCTTGTCTGAGTGAATCCCATGATTATTTATAATGAAGAATATTTAAAAACCTGCGGTTATTTTTTCCTTTTGAGTTTTGAAATTATTGTTTCTTTTGTTGGTGTTATTTTTGTTAAGTATTTTCCTACAATATTTTTTCTCATATTATTGTAAACAAATACTGTTATTCCAGCTGCAATAAAGCAGTAAAATATTATTATCATTAATTCCTGCCAGAATGTTCCTATGGTTGCGTTGAGGACTATTGTTTTTCTTAATAGGGTGCTTGCAATAACAAATGGGTTGTAGTATCCGAGCCATCCAAGCCATGGTGACATGCTTTCGAGTGGCAGTATTGCGTCTGAAAAAAGCAGGGCTCCTGTTGCCAAGAATGTTGATGCAAGTATTGCTGTTTCTTCGCTGTTGAAAACATATCCTATTATCATTCCTGCAAATGTAAACAATACTATTGTCAGCAGGCAAATGAAGAGTGTAATAAACAAAGAAGATAGTATTTGTGATGAAAAAAATATTGTGGCTACTGTTAATACTATTAATAATTGAACTGCCAGCAATAGTGCGCTTGTTGCGAATGTTGATGTGATAAATATTGCGTCTGTTGTTGGTGTTAAAAAATTTCTGAACGCTACTGGTGAGTTTCTTTCGAGAAGTATTAAAATTGGTGTTAGAAGTAGTGCAGTGTACATTATTACTAATGCGATTAGTGTTGGGAATAAATAATTTAGGTAGGATTTTTCTGTTGCTACTGGTTTTATTGTTGTGATTATTGGTTGTACTATGCTTCCTGGGTCTGTTACTTTTATTGCGCCAACTGTTTTTTCCATTTCATTTAGTGATTTTTGCAGTTCAAGTATGCTTATGAGTGCTTTGTCGAGCATTGTTCTTACTGTGTTGAGTTCTTGCAGTGTTAGTCCGCGCGCGCTTGATGCCGCGTCTATTTTTGTTTTTGTTGCACTTATCTTGTTAATTATGGTGTTCATTACTGCATCATACTCCTCTGATTCCTGTCCGAGTATGTTTTTTGTTGTCGTCATTCTTTCTTTTAGTGTTCCTATGTCATTTACTGTGGTTTTTAGATATTCATGTATGTTGTTTTTTAGGTCTTGGGATGCTGCGCTTGCTTGTACTAAATCATCAACTGCTCCTACGTATTGCAGTGCTTGTTGTGTTGCGCTTTCTCCAAGTGTCACTGAATTTTCTGACCAGTGTTTGATGCGGTTTTTTTGCAGTGTTAAGTTTGTTAGTCCTAACTGGTTTGCGTCCATTGATAGTTCTAATTCTTCAAGTGTTGCTGATATTTCATATATTTTTTTGCTTGCTTCATCGTTTTGGCTGGTGAGTGTTGTCACTGATTGTTTTCTTTTGTTGATTTGTTGTTTTGTAAAGTCTAGTGCTCGTATGATTTCTGTTGTTAGGTTTGCGCTGAGTTCTTTTGAACGCGAGCCTATTTGTTCATTGATTATGCTGGTTATGCTCCATGCCAGATTTAGTTTTGAATAGTCTAAATAAGATGTTATTTCATTTGAGTTTGATGCAAGCTTGAAATCCGGTGCAAATACAATGCATGCGTGCACTTCTCCTTCTTTTATTGAATCAACGCATTCTTCTTCACTGTCGTAATTGCTTGTTTTGAATTGTTTTTCGTGTAATTTTTCAATGAATGATTTTGTTAATGTGTTGTGTTGTGCAGAGTATGTTCCTATTTTTACACTGTATGGGTTTGTGTTGTCGAATGCTATGCCTGAAAAAAATATTAACAGCAGTGGCCCTAAAATTATTAATAATGTTGATGCTTTTGTTCTTAAAAGTAGTTTGGTGTTTTTATTTACTATTGTTGAGACTCCTTGGATGAATTGTGTTATTTGTTTTTTGTCCGGAGCAAGTTTATTCATTTTTTTGTGATGACTTTTTCAAATATTGTTTTTAGTGTTGCTTTGTTGGCGTGTAGTTGTGTTATGTTATCATTTGATAAGCGTGTGATGTGTGGAAGTTTTGAAATGAGAATGTCTGGTGATTGTGTTGTTATTATGAGTTGATTATTTTTTTCTGTTGTGGAAATTCCTTTGAATGTTTTGAGGAGTTTTGTGATTTTTGCATATTCTTTGTGTGCTGTTTCAAGTGTTATTGTGTAATTTCTTGCATAGATGTTTTTTAGTTCTGTTGGCGTGCCTGTTTCCATTATTTTTCTGTCACGGAGTATTGCGATTCTTGTGCAGTATTTTTCTGCATCATCAAGTAAATGTGTTGCGACAATGACTGTTGTTCCGCTTTTGTGTATTTGTGTTATTATGTTCCATATGCTTTCTGCTGCTATTGGGTCGATGTCTGCTGTTGGTTCGTCCAGTATTAGTAATGCCGGCTGGTGGATAATTGCGCATGCTATGTCGAGTTTTTTTTGTTGTGCTGTTGACAGATTTTGTGTAGGTGTATTTTGTTCATCTTGTAGATTTACGAATGTTATTGTTTTTTTCGTTCTTTCAGTTATTTCTACTCCGCTTAGTCCATAAAGTGCTGCAAAGTGCTGTAGGTTTTCGTTTGCTGTTAGTTTGGGATAGATTGAGGGTTTTTGTGGCGAAAATCCTGTTAGTTTTTTTATTATTTCAGGATGTTTTATTACCGATTGCGCTGGCTGGTCTTTTAGTGTGAGAATAACATCTCCTGCGTCGGGTTCCAAAAATCCTACAAGTGTGTAGAGCAATGTTGACTTTCCTGCGCCGCTTGTGCCTATTATGCCTAACAATTCTCCTGCATTTATTGTTAAGTCTGTTCTGTCAAGCACTGTTTTTGCATTCACTGTTTTTGTTATGCCGTCTATTTTTATGAATGCAAGTGTATGTTCTGCATTGTTTAGTTCGGAAATATATCCTTGCACAACATCTTCTGACCATCCTGCTTTGAGAAGTTGTTTTTTGAGTTCTTTTTCAGATGCACCTTTTTCAAGTGTTTTGATTATGTGTTTTTCAAGAGCTTCCTCTGCTGGCATGGTTTAGTCTCAGTTATGTCGTTATAAAAGTTAATGTTACCACTGGAGGATAGTCTTATGAAAAATGCATAACGTTTTTATAGTGCTCTTGTGGTTCTCGTTCTATGCTCTGTGAATTGTGCGGCAAAAATAATGCTGTTCTTGAAGCATTAATTGAAGGCACTTCTATGAAAGTTTGTTCTTATTGTAAAAAATTCGGCAGGGTTGTTGGCAGGATTGCTGAAGAAACACCAAAGATTATTCCTAAAAAGTCTGTCGCTCAGGTTGTTCAAAGTGAATTTATTGTGAGTGATTATGGAAAAAGAATTAAGTCTGTTCGTGAGCGTTTGGGTAAAACTCAGGATGAATTTGCTCAGTTGTTGTCTGAAAAAGTGTCTGTGTTGCGCAAGATGGAAGTTGGTGAATTTGAACCTCCTTTGGAGACTGCTAAAAAGATTGAGCGTGTTTTGAAAATTAAGCTTGTCGAGAATGATGATTCTTCTGATGTTGAACTGCCGCATGGACACAAAAAACTTGAGGGGTTTACTATTGGAGATATTATCAGATTTAAGGAGAAAAAACATGCTTGAAAAAATTGTTGGGAGAATTTGTGTTGCATCATCTTTGTTTTTTGCGGGCTGTACAACTTATCGTCCGATGAACAATGAAACCGCTCGTTCTGCTGTTGAGTTTCCTGATGCAGTTAAAAAAAAATATTTGTCTGCTTCTTTTGATGGTTGGAAAAAGGATTTTGTTGCTTCTGCAGGGGATTATGTCGAGTATAATGTTAAATTATTTTCAAACAGAAGTGAAGTTGCTTCTTTTCAGACAATTGAATCAAGAATTGGCAATAATGATAAGTGGATTGTTATGTATCCTATTCTTGGCGGTGATGATTTGGAATTGCCTGGTTTTATTGCGAGGCATGTTTTGGCTGATGAAGGAATAAGCACTGCTGTTATTTTGCGTAAAGAAGAGTTAATGTACGAATCTATTCCACCGCGTCCTTTGCAGTCTGATGACAAAAATGTTGTTGATGTTGAGGATTATGTTCAGAATGCATTGTTTGATACTGTACGTGTCATAAAATATTTGAGAGTAAGTGGCATGAAGGATTTTGGTTTTATGGGCATTAGTCTTGGCGGCATGCAGGTTATTGGTACTGCTGCTTTGTTTCCAGAGTCTAAAATTAATATTATGATGATGGCAGGTGGCAATGTTGAAGAGATTGTTATGAATTCTTCTGAGCGTCCTGTTAAAGCTTATCGTGAATATTGGGTAAACGAGCTTGGTGAAGAAGTATTTCGTGCAAATCTCAAAAAAATTAAGATTGATCCTTTGTTGATTGCAAAGTATGTTCCTACTGATAAAGTGCGTATGGTTATTACAACTAAAGATGATGCTGTTCCTACAAAATGCCAGTTTGAACTTTATGATGCACTGGGAAAACCAGAATCTTTATTGGTGCCGAGCAATCATTATACGCTTGTTTTGTATTATTTCCAGACTGCTTGTTTTGTTGAGCGTGAGGTTAATGAAGCGTTTGGCTTTAATAAATAGAGTATTCCTGTCCATAACTAATTGTATTTTCTTTTTCTTTTTTCTTATTTATTTTATTAACTAATTCTTTTTTTCTCTCTTCACACCACATCACATCTGCATAATTTCTGCAGGGATAAAATTCTGTCGTATACGCAACTGTGCTGATGTTTTCATTTGCGTCGTAAATCTTGTGTGCTGTTTCTATGTCTTGATAAAATGGAATAAATAATTTGT
>CAYPAC010000018.1:0-12109 GCA_964408615.1 uncultured Methanosarcinales archaeon | reverse complement strand
ATGAACTGCTACAAAACCGCTACAAAATGCGCAAAATTAGACCTACATCAATAAAATGAGTTTATTGACGATGGGAATGCCTTTTGGGGCAGGGTATGAAACGTCTCAGAAAAAATCGAAATTAACATTATCCGTTAGAAACAACACCCCAATAAAACGTTACAAAACCGTTACAAAAACGGCATATGTATGTACCCCCATCGTTAAAACAAACTTGTCGACGACAGAATGCATTTTGATGGGGGTATTAAATGGGTTCAAAAAAAAACAGTTAGTAAACGTACATGAAACTGTGCTTTCCTGTGAAAATATGACATTAGGCTTCTTCTTTGTCAATTTTTTCGCGTATTGCTTCAAGGACGAACTCTGCTCGACTGCGGTATCCTTTCTTGCTCTTCTTCCAAACCCTATCAACCTCATAAGTGAGTTCTGAAGGCAAACTAACGTTAACATAATTCTTACGCATACGGTACAGATACAGTAGATTTATTAATAGCAGTTATTGTTACGTGTACTGTACAGAAAATGAGAAAAATAATAATTATCGCTCTCTTTTGTTTGTTTTTGTTAGGCGCGTGTGCTGCCGAATTCCAGAAAGAAGAACTATCTCAACAAACTGCAGAACGCATTGCGCGGTTTATAGAACAAAAGAATTGGGATGCGTTGTATAATTTAGCAGTTCCTGAACTAAAAGAAAATACGAATATTGAAAAATTCAGGTATAACGCAGAAAAAGCGTTCTTAAGAGACAATCTCTTCCCTTCAGTCATACGGTTAGACAAAGTTAGCGCTGATTCGCCCACAGAAACTTACGCGTACTACACTGCTTCGTACGGCACATTTGACGCAAAATTGCCAGCACTTAGTTTAGTCTGGTTAGATGATGGTTGGTTCTATGATGGGTTTGCAGGGTTGTTCGTTTCTGAAAAAAAACAATACATTCTGAGTGAAGACCAAATACATAGCTCGTTGAAGCTTGGACGAACGAGCATAACAAGACCTGCTGCTATTTTGCAAACTTATCGCACATCGTTTGGGGGTACGCGAAGCCAAACTTTAACATACTTACCACCTTGGCTTATACTTGCTTGGAAAGCTTCACTAAAAGAATTAACACCTGAAGAAGTGGAAGATTTAGCGACTAATGATGAAGTGTGGTTTATCCCTGATGTTTTCGGGGATAGTATTACTTTTGATTCTGCTGTTGACGCAGTAATAGAGTTTGAGGATGGGACATTTGCCCGTCCGTTTAAAAAAGAATCAGGTATGGTAACGAGTTCAGGATTTTACTCAAGTCCAAGATATTCTGCCACTATCATATTTACTTTCAAATATTCTGAATTAAAAGGTAAAAAATTCAAATTGACAGTAACAAATCAAGGTTCAAAGAAGTTTGACTTCACAAAATACTAGATGAGAAAATGCAGAAGCAACCAAGGTTACTATAAACACAAAAAATAAAGATGAAGAAGATTTATAAAAGTTTTATTTTCTGAATAAACTCAGGCGTTATTTCTTCAACTTCATCACAAGATTGTTGAAGTTCTGTATGTATAGTTCCTTTGTGATAATACGTTTTTATTATTACTTGTTGTTCTTTTGCTTCTTTTATTGCAGGAACAAAATCACTATCTCCAGCAATAAGAATTGCTTTCTGAATTGCTTTATTAAAACAAAGCTTTACTAAGTCTATGGCAAAATAAGTATCAACTCCTTTTTGCACGAATAATGTTTCATTTTTTTTAACTAATCTGCCAGTTCTTAATTCTATTCTTGGTGCTTTTTTAATATTAAATATGAATCTATCATATTTTGATTTTCTTAATTTTTCTTCATCCGTCGGGGGATTACTTTGGTAAGGTGGACAATTATAAAGATAAGTTCGATAGTGTGTTTCTTTTGTTTCATTAATTAGAACAGTAGCTAATTTAGCATAATCAATTTTTACATTGCCGTGTGCTTTCGTGACATGGCTTAAATAACCCATATCTACAAATATTGCTACTTTATCCATTTATTACCTTTCAGAAAATTTATTGATTACTTTCTGGCGTCGGTAGTGTTAACGCCAGTGCTTATTACAGTGCCTTTTGGTGACACTATTAACAAAAAAGAGCGGGTTTTATTTAAACCTTTCGCTTGGAAAAGTGTAGCGTAGATATTCACACTAAGTTTTTATTCGAATTATTTGTCACCATTATTTGTTTTAATAACATATTTCTTAATCTCATCCAACGTCACATCTCCAGTCAATAATGCTTGCAATACCTTGTTGGCGTTTTGGCTTGCTCGGTCTACTTCTACAGCAACCTCGATGTTCAATGGTCTGCAACAGGTTCCACAGAATTTGCTTTTTGATGCATTCGGATGCCCACAGGACTGGCATTTGATTGCTTCCTCAACAATGTTGTCATCTTGTTTGATGCCGTGCATTTTAAGAATTGCGCCGTCAACATCTGCGCCTGACAAATGGACATAAATGCTTGCTTGTTCACTTGATGGCGTCCAACCAAGATATTTCTTTAACTGCTGTTCTGTTAAATGTTTAGCAAGCTCTGTTGCACGCGTGTGGCGAAACAAGTGTGGATGCACGCGCGTATGTACACCGCCACTTTCTGTTTTGTATGTTTTCACGCCTGCAATTATCGCCTTCTTTTGAACAACCATGCGGATGCTGTTATAGTCCATGTTTTCAAAAGGCGGATGCATGCCAACCCACAAGTAAGCATCACCGTTATTCTTATCTGGATGGTCTAAAAGCCAATTTCTCAAAAACCTTTCAGATTCTATTACTCTAATTCGTCTTGCGCCTGTTTTGCCTTGTGGAATTGTAGCAACAACCCCACAATCATCAAAAGAAATATTCTTTATTTTCATAACTCCTACTTCTCCAACACGTGCGCCGCTTTCATGTAAGAATTGAATGAGTGCTTTATCGCGATTGTTACGACAAACACCGATAAATCTTTCAATCTCTTCGCTTGTTAACAAATCTTCAGGAAGTTTGTGCTTGTGTTTCTTGAGAGTTGTATTAAAGAAGTCTGTTATTGGATTGTTTTTTCCGTTGTTTAGCCATTTGTAGTATTGCTTAATGATGCCCTTCAAATCTGATTTGGTGTGTTCTTCATAATCACTTTGTTCAATTTTAGCAATAATTGGTCGCAAGCTTTTTTCACTGGTAGTTTTAAGTGAGAAGTTTTGAGGCGCTAATTTCGTTATAACAGTAACCATTGAATAAATTATTTTTGCAAGCCGCCCAATACTGACTCCTTCGCTTGCTTTTGCATCTAAGAACTCTTTCACAGTTTCCTTGTTGGATTTACTGATATTTTTGTTGTTCAGAAAACTATTGATGTGTCTGTGATAACGTTCTTTCAAATCTATGAATGGTCGTGCCATGCATCACCAACGACCACGTTTATTTATAAGCTTTTCCGTAAGCTTTGTACCGAAGTTGCTATGCGGAGGGCAGGATTCGAACCTGCGAAGGCACTAAGCCAGCGGTTCTTGAGACCGCCACGTTTGGCCACTTCGCTACCTCCGCAAAACAATTATAATTAACGTGCGACGCTTATAAATTTATTGTGAGTGAAGAAAAAATAATGCCGGCAAACGATCTCTGAAAATTAGATAACTCATTTCAAACTGTTATTGTTTAGTTTGTTTTATAAATATCTCGTCCAATTTATGTGAATAATTTTTACATGGCAATAGCGTATTTAAGCTGTATCTAAGTTGTGGCTTTGTATTTATAGCTTTATTTTTTAAGCGGGCAAATGCACAAGCATCAAACAGGAAACATCCCTGAGATTAACATCAAAAAGAAGCTTAAAGCAATCGCCGAAAAAGGATTTATCAAAAATTTACGAAAAGGAGATACTGGCATCGGTTTTACTCTTGAGACTGAATTGGGAATAAATGAGAATAATTTTATTAGCCATGATTTAACCTTTAAAGATGACCTTGTAGAGCTCAAAGCACAACGATTACACGCATCTTCTAACATAACCCTCATCACAAAATCACCTTACTGGAACCCTTTATCAGCAAAAACCATTATTGAAAAATATGGATATCCTGACAAGCGTGGAAGACACGTGTTGAAATTTACACATAAGATAACTGAATTCAATTCACAATTATTTAAAAAGGAATTGAAAGATAACCATCTTAACATAATTCATAAAACAGATGGAATTCTGTGTTATTTTGTTTTGAATGAACTTATGGAAAAAGTAAAGACAAAATTGTCTAAACATCTTTTGTTTGTGATAGCAGATACAAAAAAACAACATGGAGTTGAGTATTTCCATTTTAATGAAGCGACTTATTTAACCGATTTAAGCGAGGATGGTTTCAAAAAACTCTTAGATGAAGGTATGATTGTGTTTGAATTCAGAATGCACTTAAAGGAATCAGGGGGTGTTAGAGACCATGGTTCAGGTTTTAGACTTAATAAAAGACACATTACTAAACTATACTCAAAAAATATAAAAATACTTTGAATCAATTCTTCTGTAATATTACTATGTACTCTTCATTCATTGTAGAAGCAATTTTACCTTTCTCATTTGTAGGGCTATTTTGCTTAGGCATCCTCTTACTTGGAATGTTTCTGATAACTGTTTTGTGATGTTCATATCCGTATCTCTTAAAAAGTTCAGTAATTATGATGTCTGTTGGAATCTGTATCTCCTTTACTGTTCTGTTTCCTACTACAAAACACAAAAATGCACCATTTTTGGTTACTCTATCTATCTCTTTTAGACAGTTCTCAAAATCAACATAAAAACTAAGAACGTCTTTTGCCCGTTTTTCATCTTGTTTACTAATTTTCTCAATAATATCTATTAGTGTGGGCGAATCTAAATCAAAATTTAGAGTTAATGAAGCTTTTCCCCCTAAACAGTTCTTGTCAATATTTCTCACAGAATCTGAATCAAAGTTCATCCACTCGAGAGCTAAGCGTGAAAATTGCCCGTATGCGACCGTTGTTCTGCTATCACCATACGGCGGGGATGTAACAACTAAATCTACACTTCCGTTAGGAATAGCCCCCATTTTTTTTGTATCCGAACTTATGATGCCAATGTTGCATTGTGCAGATTTTGATGTAAATTCTTCCATAGAACTTATGTTCTCTACAGATTTCTTTCTGAAGATTTCAAGCACATTAGGGCTATGTATATCTAATTTGTCTTCAGGGATTCTATAAAGTTTAAACTCTCCATCTCTTGTATTTGAAACTTTTCTAACAGTTTCTGAAAAAACAACTAAAAAGAATCTGCGCACATCTTCGTCTTCAATATTAATTATTCTCTTTTTAAGAATTGTGAGTGCGCTTTTAACTTCTGGTTTAAACCAAAAGTCAATATTGGGGAAATTAGGTGGTTCAATTCGCAGTTCTTTCTTTTTATATTTCATCAAATCACGAGAACAATTTTCAAGAATAGATTTGTGGGTTTCCATTAAAATATTAGATTTTATCGGAGTTGTTTTAGCTTTAGTTATTAGTAGCGCAAGAGGATTCAAATCAACACCTATCGCGGTTTTGATGTTTTTATTAACTTTACATTCGACAAGAACAGTCCCAGAACCAACAAAAGGGTCAAGAACAGTTTTAGCATTTACTCCATACGTTTCTATCAATCGTCGAGCAATTTGAGGAATCATCATTGCAGGATACGTGTGAAACCCGTGTGTGTTAAATTTAGTATTCTGATTTCTAAAGTCCCAAGAAGTATCAAAAACTCTTTTTCCAACACTTATTTTAACCGTATTTAGTAATGACATTTTTACCCAAACTCGTTAATTTGTAAAGTCTTCCTTTTCGTGCATTTTCATTGAGACATTCAACTAAACCATTTTCTTTCATTCCATGAAGGAATGTGCTGACGTGATTTAAACGAATACCTACTTTTTCTGAAATTTCTGAAGGCGTAACAATGCTTTCCCCTATTGATTTTAATATTTTGCGCCTGTATTCTGAAGATTTTACAAGTGCTATGCCACGTATCACTTTTTCTTCCATTTATTGTTTTCATTTGATTCCAATTATATTTAACTTTAGCTACATCTTAGATACATCTTAAGTATATAAATCTAATGAGAAAAAAGTGGCTAAGGAATAACCCCCAACTTCTTCGCTATAAAAGAATCTTCTAACCCAACGCACTCAATCTTTCTTCAATCACGGCAAGCTCGTCCTCAAGAATGTCAAGCTTTGATTTTGTAGGACGGCGAACAACAGAAACTTTAGAATCAGTTTCTGCAACAATAGAACCATCATCCTCCAAAGCAATTTTTGGCAACATATTTTTCATCTTGCGATTCAAAGAAGCAATCTCAGTCATAACCTTATACAACTTAACCACATTCTGCAATTTTTCAGTACGCAATTTGCGATACTCATCATGATTCCTCAACACACGCAAAATATCCTTAGATGCAGTCAACAAATCTTTACGAATAACAGACAAATTACGGATTCCAACAAAAACATCTGACGAGTCCTTCATTTCTCAGGCTCCAGCAATGCAGAATCACACTCTGCAACACGTTCCTCAACAGCATCAAGCGCAGCATTCCAGTTCGCAACAATAGCATCTTCTTCACTTTTAACTTCAGCAATTTTTGCAAGCAGAGCTTTAGCCTGAGCAATCTTCTCCTTAGCCACACCCAAAGTGTTCATGACATTCTTATAATTATCAACCCGCACAAAAGCAGGAGCCTTACCTTCCATTTTTACACCTCACACATGTGCCTTAGCAAGCACTTTATCAACATTAGCCAGTTTTTTCTCAACATCCTCAAGCTGAGCAAGCCAGCCCTCAACAGTTTTAGTTTCCTCAGCACGCAATTCATTCAAGCGACGAATCAAAGACTCAGACTCATTCAAACGCTCACGAATAACATCCGCACTCTGCATAATTTTAGCATAATCATCCATTGAAACAAAAGTTTTCTGCACGCCAACAGGCTTGCGAACAACCTCAGGAACAGACTCAACAACACGAACAGTCTTGTCAAACACAACAGGCTCCTCAACCCTCTTTTCAGACACATCTGGAATCTCAACTGGAAGCTCAGCAGTCAAATCTTCTGCAGACAAAGAAGGAAATTCAGGCAACTGCTCTTCATCAGCACGAATATCAGGAATGCCAGAAATTTTTTCAAACGACTCCTCTTTTTTAGGAGACTTAGGCGGAGGAGGCAAGTCTACCTCACCTTTCTTTTTTTGCTTCAAAAAACCTAAAAGTGCCATGTACCCACCTAACAGGAACAGCAGTTCAAGTTTATAAAAGCTTTTGTAACTCTCAAGTAATAGTAACTGAAAAAATATAACTGACAGTGAAGTTTATAAACACACCAAAGCAACCACAAAACAATGGAACACCAAATACAAGCACGAGTCATTTTAGAAATGCTCGGAGCACCAAAAGAATACATAGAACAAACCATGAAAAACTATGTCATCAAACTAAAAAAAGAAGGACTCACGATAACAAAAGAAGACTACGCAGAAGCACAACCAGCAGACAAGCTATTCAGCACATTTGCAGAACTTGAAATAACATTCAAACACCTGCAAGAATTACTAAGTTTTTGCTTTGCAGCACTGCCATCATCAGTAGAAATACTCGAGCCAGCAACACTCGCAATAACTGCGCCAACACTCACCGGCTTCCTAAATGACCTGCAAGCAAGACTTCACGACGCAGACATGATAGTAAAAAGCGTGCGCGCGCAAAACAAAATACTTGACAACAACACAACAGCAGTCTTCCAAAACTTCATAACACATATCTTAAAACAAGAACCACAAACAATAGACAGTATATCAAACACAACAGGAGTAACAATAAAAGAAATTGAACCATTCCTAAAAAAACTCGTAGAAACCAAAAAAATAATGTTCAACGGAACACATTATACACAACAATAATGACAGATGCAGACCTAAAAAGGAGGCTTGAATCGCTACTGTTCTCATCAGGCAGAAAAATCGAAATAGAAGAACTATCAAAACACTGCAAAGAAGAAAAAGAAACAATAAAAGAAGTACTAAAAGAACTACAACAAGAGCTTGACGAAAAACAAAGCTCACTAATGCTGATAGAAGAAGGCGAAGCATGGAAGCTAACAGTCAGAGAAAAATATTTGCCATACGTAAAAAAAGTCGTAAAACAACCAGAACTGCCAAAATCATTACTCGAAACATTAGCAGTTGTTGCATTCAAAGCACCTGTTTTACAATCGAACGTAATAAAAATAAGAACAAACAAAGCATACAAACACTTAGATGAATTAGAAAAAAACGGATACATAACACGAGAAAAAAAAGGACGAACAAAATTAATAAAACTAACACAAAAATTCTTTGATTATTTCGACTTACCTAAAGAAAAACTAAAAGAAAAATTCAAAAACGTGGCGAAGCTCGAACACACAATAGAACAAAAAGAACAAGAAATAGAAACAGAAAAAATAGAGGAGTACAGAACAATGGAAAGAACAGACCAAACAACAAGTCAAGTAGAAGTTGTAAAAGAAAAAGTTGGAGAACTCGAAGTTTATGAAACAGAAGCAACAACAGAAGAAGGAGCAGCACTGGGAAATTTAGAAGTCTATGACGTACCAGAAAAAAAGAAAAAAAAGAAAAAAGATGAATTAAAAGACGAAAAACAAGAAAAAAAATCTGCAGAACTGCTTGAAACACCACCGGCATGGGTTCCGGAAGAAAAAAAAGAAGAATTCAAAGAAGAACTGCCTGAAAAAGAGACAAAACCATCAAAAGGAATGTTCCCAGAAGGCACACCGCCAGAAGTAGAAAAAAAAATAGACGAAATCGTCAAAGAAATGACAGAACCAAAAAAGGAAGAATAGGTTTATAAACAATACACACTTATTCTGCAACACAGGGTGGGTAGTCAGCCGACGGTGATATGAACAATATCGCTGAGGAAAGTCCGCCCACAACAAAAACGTGACTCGCGCAAGCGAGGCCGAGCAATCGACGGCTCCATCACAGAAACGAGACCACTCAGTCGCACAGAATGATGCTGAGAAACATTTGGCGACAAATGTGAGATAACCAGCAGACATTGACCTGAGAACGGATGAAACGGATAGCCCTCACGAGTGCAAGCTCATTATGAGCGCTCAGTAAAATGCTGACACAGCCAGTCAATCGGTTTCAAACACCGAAACATTGAAAAAAATATCAATGCGTGGCTGACACAAGGCGGCTTATTCCCACCCTACAACCCTTTTAAAACATAATAAAGAATAAAATGGCAGAAGAAAAAATAACAATGCCCTCAAGCACAGCAGGAATAACAAGATACTTCGACGACTACAAAAGCAAAATAGAATTCTCACCAGGACAAATAGTGGTAGCGTGCATTATTGTACTGATAATAACACTACTACTGCACATTTACGGAAACAACATAATAGGACTTGCATAAAAATGATGGGATTAAATCCACGCGACATAGAAAAAGCAATGAAAAGAATGGGCATCCAACAACAAGAAATAGATGCCACAGAAGTTGTTATAAAAACACCAACCAAAAATTTAGTAATAAAAAACCCACATGTAGCAAAAGTCAATGCAATGGGACAAGAAAGCTTCCAAATAACAGGAAATGTTGAAGAGAAAAATGCAGATGTTGTACTTGAAATAACTGAAGATGACGTGAAGACTGTGATGGAACAAACAAGCGCTGACAAGAACAAAGTCATAGAAACACTCAAAAAAAATAAAGGAGATATTGCACAGACAATAATTGAATTAAAACAATAAATAGAGACGAACCTATATAAATAACACTCACTCATACCTCTTAATGAGCGGCGCAACGACAGAAATAATTGACCAGGCTGCTGAAGAAATAAAACGAGCAGACCACTTAATTTATGTCAGCCTCAAATACACCAGAACAGTCGACGTTCTCAAATCAATCATTGAACGACTAATCAATGCATTCAACTACTGCATACACGCACTATTACAGCACGCAAAAGAAAAAAAAAAAAATATCTGCTGTTCCAGACCTGCCAAGACTAAGAATAGATGCACTCAAAAAAGCATACGAAACAGATGTTACAATCGCAAACTATCTTGAACTTTATCAACTCTTAAAAAGAATAAACAAAGCACAATTCGACAGCACACAAGAATACAGACGACACGTAACAATGACAGCACATTTGGATACTGGAGAAGAAATAGAAATAACAATAGACATCATAAGCGACAACTTCAAACAAACAAAAGAATTTTTAAACTACACCGAAAAAATAATAAGCGGAATAAAAGAATAAAAAAAGAGATGGAAGAACTCAAAGAAAAACTATCCAGCAAAGGATGGAACAAGCGCGAAATAGAAAAAACCATCACAATACTACAACAAGCACACAAGAAAAAAACAAACTGGACATTATTCCTTGATGAACTATTAATCTGGATATCAATACTAATCGCAATAATAGGAAACTTTGTTTTATCTGTTATCTTAGTGCCATTCTTAATAATAATGAAGGGCACAATGCTTTACCTAACAATAATGATAATGGGAACAGCATTCGGCATAATATTCACACTATTATTAAGAGCCATAGAAAAAATAGAACTACAAAAACATATAATGACAGGGATTGTTATTCCAGTAATCGGATTAATCAATATGTACATCATTGCAAGACTTTCTAACCAACTAATAATACAACTACAACTAAAAACAACAGAACATAACCCTGCATTAGTCAGCATGGTATACATATTTGCGTTTTTAGTTCCGTATTTAGTAACGTATTATTTGCAGGAATTCAAAAGAGAACAGAACGTTAGAACAACAACATGATCGTTCAAAAACGTAAAGTTTAAAACTCCATCCCACACAAAATAATTTACAATAAAATAGGAGGATAAAAATGACAACAAAAGAACCGGTTAGTTTCATGATGCGGTTAGAAGAAAGTGTTGATAAAGACAACGTAACCGCAGACTTGGAAAAGTTAACAAAAGATATTAAGGTGCGCAGTTTTTTAAAAGAAATCTGTCTACTCGTCTGCGAAACAAATCAACAAACGTATGAAAAAATATTTGGTGCAAAACTAAAATACACCACAAGAACAGTTAATGAAGCTGTTGGAAGACCACAAGAGATAAGCGATTATGAAGAGGTCCAAAAAGCAAAAATACCTGACAGCCTAAAAGGAAAAGTGCGGTATTTAGAACTCAATAGAAAAGCGTATCCTTGCTAAACAAAACATTGCAGTCAAATACACTGTTTGCGTTCTCAACATATTTATGAGAGTTAACTTTATAAGCACCTTACACAAATAAAAACACGATTTATGGCGGCCATGGCGTAGTGGCAGCGTTCAGGCCTGTGGAGCAAACTTTAGGAAAGTTTGATCAAAACAATAAGGAGGGCATTTCGCTTCGCTTCAGCCCTCCGATGAGACTGTTGTTTTGCTTCGACCGTCCGAACTTCAGAGGAACAGAAAGCCTGAGGCGTGGGTTCGATTCCCGCTGGTCGCCCTCAAACTTTAAGAAAGTTTGATCAAAAAGGTCTATCGAGCAAGCTCGACAGCCCACGATAAGACTCAAGGCGCGCAGGTCGCCCTCAAACTTTAAGAAAGTTTGATCAAAAAGGTCTATCGAGCAAGCTCGACAGCCCACGATAAGACTCAAGGCGCGCAGGTCGCCCTCAAATCTTAATTCTTCTGAAACGTACTTGACGCGAACAACAGGTGCAGAAATAGATGCAATAAACACAGCACTCTATCCTGACAATGCAAGCTGGACATCATTAACTGCGGCTCAAAAGATTGAGTTCATTGCGAAGAAGTTGGGAGTTATTCTTTAAGAAATATCTCTACTGCGGTACCGCCCCACTTCTAAAATGGTGATAGTGTGTGCTAATGTTTCTGGTTTTATTTTTGTTAGAAAGTTATTGAGCGCGTCTATGATTTGCTTTGCAGTAAAATAGTAAGGTAATCTGAGTATGATTACTCCATAATGCGAATTCTTTGAGTAGACAGTTAGACTTCCAAATTCTAAATCTTTAGTGATGAGAATTGCTCCTTGTTTTTTTGC
>CAYPAC010000017.1:10584-12386 GCA_964408615.1 uncultured Methanosarcinales archaeon | reverse complement strand
CACTCAACAATTCATGGAACACGCCACCTATTAAACGTTAATATTGCGCCATCACCAGACCTCATTTTTCACCCAAACAGGTCAATATTTCTTGGACCACACCAGTTTTCATATCATGACGAAAAAGACATCACAGAATTATTACAAGACTTTAGAGTTACAAAACCAGAAGAATTATGCGACAAAAAAGTAACTATTTATTTACAACAATGTCTTTTTAAAGCAGGAATATCACTTCCAGGACAAACAAAACTGCCAATGTTCAAAGTTTAATCCTTTCTATATCGTCAACACACAACCAAGCAGACATCAAGATGCATTTATACAAAAAAATTATCAAAGTTTATATAGTTTAGCAGAAAAACAAACAACAATGACTGTGCTTGTAGCATGTTTGGGAACAGGAAAAGGAACGTGGCTTCACGTAGCAAAACTCATCAAAGACAGCGAATGGGAACATATTTATTTAATCGGAAATACATTTGGAAAAGAAAATTTTAAGATAGAAAAACCAAACACCACCTACATTTTAGTCAATGAAATGCAGCACATCCCGGAAATGACAGAAACAATAAAAAAAGAATTAGACGGAAAAATATTTGGGGACGCAGCAGTTAATTTGGTGTCTGGTGATGGGAAAGAACACATGGCAACCATAGCCGCGTTATTAAAAGTTGGAGCAGGAATAAGATTAGTTGCAGTGACAGCAGAAGGAGTAAAGGAGATTTAAGTATAATACAATTTCCCTGCTTCCTTTTGTTCTCTATCCAGCCTTGAGTCCGGCTTGTTAATTCTGGGCCTCAAAGATTCCTTATCACGACGCATAGTAATTCCAAGATATGTGAGGAAATGGTTCATGCCATCCTCCATAGAAAAAGGCCCTGTAACAACGCCATGCTTTGCAGGCTCACCTTCAAAAACAAGAAGTTTTTCAGCAAGATAATCAATGAAAAGAAGATCATGATCGACTACCAACAAAGTACAATTACGCTGTTCGGCAACATCACGTAAAACTTTAGAAACAATCAATCTTTGCTCAACATCAAGATATGCAGAAGGCTCGTCCAACAAATACAAATCAGCAGGCTGAGACAAACAATGAGTGATTGCAACACGCTGAAGCTCACCACCAGACAAAGAATTCATCGGCTTCAGGAGTAAGTCTTTGATTCCAAGCGGACGAATCAACTGCAATTCATAATTCTGCACAGCATCATGAAGAACAGTCATCACTAACTCTTTTGAATCAGTGCTCAAATTCTGAGGCTTGTAACTAACTTTAATTTTTTTCGTTATATTCCCTGCATCTTGTTTAAGAATTTCAGCAAGCAATTTAACAAATGTAGTCTTACCAATCCCGTTTTCACCAACAACACCAACAGTCAATGACTTGTGCAACACACCATCCTTAGCTTCCAACAAAAAATGACCAAGCTTCTTTTTAATGTCCTTCCATGAAGTCAATTCAACAACCTTTTGTGATTTTTGCGGAGGACGCGGCGCGAATACAATATTGTAATCACGAAAACGCATGTTTTCATCACGAATAAAACCCTCAAGATACTGATTCACACCAACACGCGCAGTTTTAGGAAGACTGACAACACCATAACAAGCAGCCTTACCATACATCAAATGAATAAGATCAGCCATAGTATCTAAAACTAATAAATCATGCTCCACAACCAATACTGCGGTGTTTTCGTCTGCCAGAGATTTTATGAAATTAGCAATTTTTATACGCTGTTTAATATCAAGAAATGACGTGGGTTCATCAAAAATATAGACATTAGCTTTTTTTA
>CAYPAC010000017.1:0-10529 GCA_964408615.1 uncultured Methanosarcinales archaeon | reverse complement strand
CAGCGCGCGCGCAATAGCAACACGCTGCATCTCACCACCAGAAATTTGAGAAATATCTGTATTAAGAATTTGTTTCAATTCCAGAAGTTCAGAAATTTTGTCAAGCTCATTCTTTTCATCAACCTTCTTTAACAAACTGCCAACAGTTCCCTTTGCAGTCTTGGCAAGAACATCAACCTGCTGAGGCTTATAACTAACTTTAATATCACCCTTTTTCAGCTTTTCAAAAAAAATCTGGGCTTCACTGCCTTTGAAAAAATTAATTAATGCTTTTGAATCAGCCTCAACATCAAGACCAAGATTTGGTTTAAGAACACCTGCAAGAATTTTTATCGCAGTACTTTTACCAATCCCATTTATTCCAAGAATTCCAACCACCCTGCCAAACATAGGAACAGGCAAGTTGTACAAATGAAAACCATTCCTGCCATAACGATGAATCGGGTGCTCTAATTGTTCAGGCAAGTTTATAATATCAATTGCGCCAAAAGGACAACGATTAGGACAAATACCACAACCAGTACAGAGCTTTTCATCTATTTTGATTTTTTTATCTGTATCAATAAAAATACAGTCACTGCCACCGCGATTAACAGGACACAATCTAATACAAAGATAACCACCACAACCCTGCGGGTTGCACTTTTCCTTGTGAACAATTGCTATACGAGGCATGAACGGCAATAATTTAGTCAGGTTTAAATATCCTGCGCTGTTAAAAGACGACATGAAATGCGAAATTTGCAAAACAACAATACAAGAAACATTTTTGAAAAAAAAAATAGGAACTTATGTAAAAGATGAAAAAGGGAAATTACACTTAATTTGTTTTGAATGCCAGAAAAAATTTAATGATAAGAAAAAAATATTAGAACAGATAAAATAATGCCTCCGTAGCATAGCCAGTTATTGCGGCGGTTTCGTACAAACTTTAAGAAAGTTTGATCAAAGCGTCAAGGACGGCATTCCACTACGTTCCAGCCGTCCGAACAAAAATGAATGACACAAACAAAGTTTAGAAAGAACCGCAGGTCGGGAGTGCAAATCTCCCCGGAGGCTTTGAAATCTTTGATTTCAAATGCCCCGAAAAATGCTTTGCATTTTTCGTTGGCTTTGGAAACAGAGTTGGGATACTCAGTAATGGGGTGGCATTTCGAGGAATAGAACTACACCTTAAAGAAGAAGCTGAATGCATATTGTTTCTTAACTAGCTTAATACACCGTTCGGAAAAATAGAATAAATGTGTTGAAGTCATCGGCGCAAATAGTAATTTTACTTTTTTATTTATTTCGCAAAATAATAAAATTATAAATTATTTGTTAATTAATCGTCTATAACTTAATTGCTCAAAACTTATTAATATTTATTAATTACTGCGCAAAATAGAAAAGTTTAAATATGTAATTGACTTTCATAGGTTTATGAAATGGACTGCCCCTAAATATAAGAAATCAGAAGTAGATTGTGCTGGAGAAGCCTTGATTAGTGAGCGTACTACAGAAGATGAGAAACTTGCGGCATTGAAAATATTAGAAAACTGGCGTGCATGTCATAGTTATCCAATGCATGTTTTTAAGAAACGATTGAAAAATGCAGCAGAGGAACTTGATAAGAGATCACTCACTGTCCAACGCTTGAAGAGAATCCCTGCGATTTTAGCAAAGTTACAAAGACGTTACGATGGACGTTCACCTACTATGAACCTTTCACAAATGCAAGATATAGGGGGGTGCAGGGCAGTTCTGACATCAGTTAATCACGTGCGAAGATTGTGCGACAAATACTATATGAAAAGTAACATAAAACACAAAAGAGTTGGATTTAAAGACTATATAACATATCCAAAAAAAGATGGTTATAGAAGTATTCACTTAGTTTATGAATATAAAAGTGATAAAAGAAAACAAGAATTTAATAAGTTACGTATTGAAATTCAAATCAGATCAAAGCTTCAGCACCTTTGGGCAACCGCAATTGAAACAGTTGGATTTTTCACAAGGCAGGCACTAAAATCTAGCGAGGGAGAAAAAGAATGGCTGGAGTTCTTTAAGTTATTAGGTTCTGCATTTGCATTGATAGAAGTATGCCCCCTTGTTCCCAATACACCGTTAGACAAGACAGAATTATATTCTCAGATAAGCGCTAAGGAGAAAGAATTAGGTGTTATTAATAAGATGATAGGGTGGGCTAGTGCTATGGAGTTTTTCACAAAAGAGATAAGTGCAAAGAAAAAGAAAAAAGTTCAATTCTTTTTGTTAGAGCTAGATATTTTAGGTGAAAAACTAAACATTAAAGCATATACAAAGGAAGAAGAACTCAAAGCGATTAATGATTATTCTGCACTTGAAAAGCGACATAGTGGTCAAAAAGACTTTGACGTAGTTCTTGTAGGTGTTGATAAAATGGATGATTTGAAAAAAGCATATCCTAATTACTTCGTTGATACAAAAGAATTTGTAGATAACGTTAAAAAAATAATCGTTTAAATCATACGATAAAATCTCAGATTATTACGAACATTTTTATACTTATGAAAAAATAAAAGAGTTGATAAAACATGGCAAAATCAAAAAAGTAAACCATGATATTCTGACACCTGCTTGAAACATTCTCATTTCTTTTTTCTGAACAATTCACGCCACAATTTGATAACCCAGAGCCACACAAATAATGTCAACCCTACAAAAAATAGCGCGCCTAAAAAACTGCCAAAAGGACTGCTATACATCATCATTTGACGACCCCAGTCACCAGTCGGCTGAGCAACAACAACAGATACTGCAAGAACACTCGATATTAACGTACTTAAGTATTTCATAATATCACCTCAGAATTAATCATGAACTTAAAGGTTTATAATTCTTTCGCAGTACTTCTGTGGCGTCATTAAGCAAGATTATTTCAACACCATGCTTTACCATTATTTTTTCAGTATCAATACGCTCTTTTTCATCAAAAGAAACACACAAGTCACGCACACAACACAAACGCTGACCAGCACTGCGATAAAAACGTGCGGCATACACTGCCATGTTTGCAACACAACATTCCAAAGCACCGCCAATAAATAATTGAACATCTATATCGCGCATTTTTGAAGCTAATTCTGAGTGAGTCGCAAACCCACACTCAAGCACTTCATTCCAAGCCGCAACAGAAATTTTTTCGGGACGCTCATCATGAATTGGAATGCCGCCTGGCGTTGTAACAACATACTCAAGACGGTCATCAAACAAAATATCATAATGCGCACTTACTCTAAAAGTAACCATCTCCATTGCATAATCAAGGGTATTATTTGGAACACGACCGTGCAAAAGAACACGCACATCTGAATCTAATGCCTGACGAATAAACAAACCAACATTTTCATCACGTTTGTCCCACTCAGGCTTACCACCAATCACCAAAGTACTGCCTTCAAGATGATATGTGTAAGGATGAATGATGTTAAGTAATGACGCCATGAAATGCATCAAAGTAGTTTATTTATAAAGTTACTGCGTCAAAAACTCATCAATAATCCTTTTTGTATCATCAATTGAAACTTTTTTGAAAAATAATCCTTCAGGATAAATAGCAATTGTTGGACCCTCTGCACAATGACCAAGACATTTTGTTTTTGTAACATTAAATTCGTGGACAAGACCATTATTGTTAATATGCTCTCTAAGAATTTTTAGAATTTCAGCACTGTCTCTTTTCGCACAACAATCCCCAACATCACGCTCATTAATGCACACAAAAATGTGGCGTTTGTATTTTTTGCTGATTGGTTCCATTTTTTGAGGGTGGAGTAACACAACATTTAAAACTGTTGTTTTTTTCATAACTGCACAAATGAACTTCGACAAAAAAACAATGATGTCATTATTCATTGCAATAATCATGATACTCAGCGTAATAGGATTTGTTTTAGTGGACTCAGGCGAAGACACTGTAAAACAAAAATATGGAGAACAAACATTTCTAAGACTACCACAAGGATGGAGAACAACAATCAACGAAGAACAATTTGTTTTCAACTATTTTCCAAAACAACTTGAAGAAATAAAACTGCCACAAGAAATTACTGCGATGAAACAAAGCCCAATAATTGTATTCACGTACGACCCAAACAACAGATACGCACAAGACTTAGGCGCACTGCAATATTATTTTGAACAAACCATTAAAGATAAACAAAAATATGTCCAAAGAGGACTGACAAATACAACAACATACAAAACACTGCCAGAAATCACGTGCAAAAATGCAACACAACAACTGCCAGTCATTCTCTTGAATGTAAATACAAAACTAAACAAAACAGATATCAATTATAAAAACAACTGCCTAACAATCATTGCAACACGACCACAAGAGCTGTACACAACAACAGACAGATTAATATACTTCTTCCTTGGAATAATGCAGCTATGACGGAAATAACACAAAAAGACAAAATACAAAACATTTTTGTTATTTGCGTAACACTCACAATAATAATATTTTTACTCGCAGTATTCTTCGGAGTAAAATACTACCATTCACCAAGCCCTGCACAAACAAAAACATACAACGCATTCAAATTTGTAAAACAAGACGTGATATGGTACACAAACTGGCAAAGAGGAGAAAATATATACAAGATTGGACTAAGATACACACCTGATGAAGTAGAAAATGTTCCAATCATAGGACAACTAAACGACAGCTTCAACAAAAAAGACAGAATTTACATAGCATTTGACCCCTTTTCAAGCAATAAAAGCTTCAAATATTTAGCACACGCAGCATCAGAACTAACAACACAACTAACAGGACCATTAGGCAGAGAACCAATAGCAGCATGCACGCGAGGAGAACAAACAAATGCCTGCAAAGAACGCCCAGTTGTAAGCTGTGACAACACAAATCTAAATGTAATAATTTTAAGAGAAGCAGAACCAACCTACATAAAACTCAACAACACCTGCATAATCATGCAAGGCAAAGAAAACGAACTATTAAGAAGCTCAGAAAAAGCACTCTACACATGGTTCGGCATTATCAAAAACCCAATCATACCAATACCACCAGAATTAGCAAATGAATGAACACTATTACACAAAAAAACCAACCAGTAAGTTTGTAACAAAAAAAATAAATATACACATAAACGGAACAACAATAACATTCACAACAGCAACAGGAATATTCTCAAAAGAAAAAATTGATACAGGAACAAAAATACTTATAGAAAATACACAAATTAAGAAAGGAACAAAAGTTCTCGATTTAGGGTGCGGTTACGGAGCTGTTGGAATAAGCATTGCAAAAATAATCACTGATGTTCAAGTTATTCTTACAGATATTAATGAACGCGCAACAAAACTTGCACAAGAAAATGCAAAACAAAACAATGTCAGTGTTGACGTAAGAACAGGCAATGCATACGAACCAGTTATTGGCGAGCTGTTTGACTACATTCTTTTAAATCCACCGCAAACAGCAGGCAGACAATTATGCTTTCAGCTAATAGAAGAAGCACCAACACATTTGAATAAAAAAGGCGAATTCTACCTTGTAGCAAGACACCAAAAAGGCGGAGCTGTTTTAGAAAAAAAAATGAAACAAACATTTGGAAATGTGGAAGTTATTACAAGAGAAAGCGGGTATAGAGTGTATAAAAGCGTGAAACAATAGTCATTTACAATCCTGCGGACAAACAGTTCTCGACTCATCAAGACCACAAATTCCGTTGCCACAATTACACAACAAAGGAGCTTCAACAGCATCCTGAGAAACTTTTTTACCAACAACTGCATACGACTCACCAGAAACACAGCCGCCAACCTTAAAACGAACAAAACGATTCCAACCAGCCAAAGCATCATCAACAGACTCGCTTGAAGCAATACGAGAAACAACCCTTCGAGCATTAACATCATCAGTCAAAGCAGTATGAGTCAAAGGAAACAAATAAAAATTCTTACAAGACTCATTAGCAAAAAAAGGCCCAACACGAATATCTTGCACACTACGCACGCTTGCAATACCATCATTAGGCTCACTAATGCCAAAAACATCAGCACTGGAAAAATGTATGCTGCCAAGCTTAAACGTGTAAGGTTTGTTGCCAGCAATTGCAGAATAAGAAATGCCGCTTAATTTTTGAGCCTCAAGACCATAACGCAATTCCTCAACAATAACCTCATTCAAGTTAAGCAACCCAATTTTCTCACCAGAATTAACCAAAAATTTAGCGACGTCCTTCAAAACAAACAATGCAGGAGTGCCAGAATTAGGAGAACCAATAAGAACCACCTTATCAACTTTTTTTAACACACTAAAACCACGCTCAGAAGCAAGTTTTAATGCATGCTGAACAACAAAACCACCCAAAGAATGACCAACCAAATGCACACTATCAAACTCAGAAGAACGAGCTTCCAATAAATCAGCAAACTGCTGAGCAATACTCAAAGAAGAATAATCCATAGGATAAGACAAAGTCCACACTTGAGTTGGTTGATTGTTAAGAACATAATCATCAATCAAAAACTGCCAAGCAGCAGGACTACTCATCAAACCATGAACCAAAACAATAGCATTTCTCGAAGAACCATTATGAACACGCTCAAGCTTAGCAGCATAACACGCAACACACAACCGACCAATAACAGACAATAAAACTTCCTTATTTTTGTTCAAAACATTTTCAATCAAATGAATTTCACCAACAAGCAATAATCGCTCAACAACAAAACTCGGCAACAAATTCCACCTGCCATCACCAAAAGCATGCAAAGCAAGATTCTTCATATCAATATTCTCTATCGAAGGAAATTTTGCCAAAACACGAACAGAAACATTCTTCAAAGAACCACTTTTAACTCTTAAAACAACAGGAACACCAACCAACACAAATTCAGGATTTAAAACATTTGTCACATTATTTGCAGGCGTACTCAAAACAACAACCAAATCAGAAGAAAGATTACTGAAATCAAAAACATAATTACCAAAAACAATTGTTTTATCAGAAGGCTTTAACGTAAACTCAACACTTTCCTTAACACCCCAAACATCCCTGTTAACAAACTTAGGGCGCACATCAAGCTCTTTTTTACGAAAATCACTCAAAGACAAACCACCACAAACAAGCTCACCAACAGAAGCTGAAACCTGACCAGCAGGACGACAAGCACCATAAATACAACGCAAAACATTAACATCAGAAAAAATTTGAGGAACATTAACAGTTAAATCAAGAGACTCACCATTACAATTTACACTAACAGGCTCACTGGCAAGTTCAAACCCCAAAGGAACAACAATTTCAGAAGAATCACCTTTTGACAACAAGATTTTCGCTTTTTCCTTATTAACAAAAGCACAACTAACACGTTCGTGCGAGACTTCACCAATAGGAATATCAGTGACACCATCAACAAATAATGAAGGACGCTTGTAACCGCCAGGTAAATTAAAACCACTAAATTGAACAGCATCAGCAGACATCATACCAGCAGCAGACTCAAACACAACACTCTTTAATTTAGCCTTCTGCGACATAGACTCAGCAAACAAACGCTTAAACTCAGCATCACGCTCAGAAAGAGAAGTAGCGTTTCCAACTACTAATTTTTCAGGAAGCTGTTCTTTCTTTCCTGAAGTACCCTCAAATGTTTCCTCCTCAGGAGGCACAATACGAAAAAACTGCCAAACAAGAAAAACAACAAACAAAAAAATAAGAAACGTATACAACCAATGAAGATAAGATTTTGCAGGAACAACACTCTTTTTAGGCATACAACACCAAGAGAATTTAGAGTTTTTAAATCTTAACAAATTTTTCTAACAAGCGTAAGAAAACCAGAATGACCTATCTCAATAGACTTAGGCCTCACACGACGACCATTAATTTCCCACAAACGCTCAGTTAATTCAACAGTTTTTATTATTAAAAAATTATTATTTTTTTCAATTGCACTTACGAAATCCATAACCTGCGGCAATGTTGGAGAATAATTAACGACAAAACCACCAATTTTCAAAGCTTTATCAACAGACGACAAAGCAAACCAAGGCTCAGGAAGGTCTAAAGTGACAAGGTCAATGTTTGTTTCATCAATGCCATCATAAATATTTTTGTTTTTTACAGTGATGTTTTTCAGATTAAGGAAGCTAATATTACGCTCAATGTTCTGCAAAAAATCTTCACGAATTTCATAAGTGATAACCTCTTTGCAGATGTGCGCGAGAAAAGATGCCAATGCCACAGAACCAGCACCAGCATCAATGACAATAGAATCTTTATTAATGCCTGTTTCTGTAATAATAAAACCAATATCCTTCAAAGGAATTGTTTGCGGAAGTTTTCTAAGACGTTTGTAACAGTCGATGAATTGAGTTGAAAGAAGAATAAACTCCTTTTTTGTGGAATCTGTCAATATTTTAGAACCATCCTGCTTTTGCAATTCAACAGGTGAAATAACACCATCAGACGTATGAAAAGGACAAGAATTATCAACAACAAAGTATTGTTTGGCTTTGACTGTTGTAACTTCACGATTAAGCTCAGGGATGAATTCCTTCTTGTGACGACGAATAAGGATTTTAGGCATTTGCTGTTAAAATGAGGGGTGTATAAAAAGGTGGTGAAACGATTATTCTATGGATTGATGGTTGCTAATTGAAAGAGCTGTTCTAAATCCTTTAAATTAAAACAAGTTACATCCATTTTCGCAGCCATTTTTTCGCAGGATTCTGCAAAACCATTTTTTGATACTAGTACATATTTTATTCGTCCACTATAATTAAGGAATCGTGTTTTCTTTATTAGTTCATCAAGCACATTTGCCGTCATCGGTTCCTTGGTCCATTTTACCTCACCTAAAATAAGTTCTTTTTCGTTTTCTATAACCAGATCTATTTCATGACCTGCTCTATCCCACCAAGAACCTATTCTTTTGAAACTCAAAAATATATCTTTAAGTTTCTTTCCATTATAAAGTATAAATGCTTCTCGCACAACATTTTCGAAAATTTGGCCGACATATGCGTTCAATTCATCTTTAATTTTTGCTGAAACAATCTCAACATTTCCCAATTCGAGAGACGTTTGGTTTGGAAATACAAAACGGTACCAGAATTTGAAGAAATTATCACTAAGAACATATCGAGTATGTTTTTCTTTTCCAAGGATGGGCTCTTTTTTTTCTATTAGATTCAATAGTTCAGTAAGTTTTTCAAGATAAGGTGACAGTGTTCCCGAGCGTACCTGCAATGCATCAGAAAGTTCTTTACTCGTTTGTTTGCCTTGAGCAATCGCTCGTAATATTGCGTTATAACGTGCAATTGTTCTAAGCTCAAATTCGAGCAGGTTCTTTGTTTCTTCATGCAATGGCGCTGTTTTTTCTAACACAACTTTGAGAATAGCTTCATGAATATCTTCTATTTGGTAAACAATTTCAAGATAATGTGGGGTGCCTCCAAAAAGAGAGTACCATTTTATCTTATCTTCTTCACTTTTATGTGAAAACATTTCACGAAAGTCAACGTATCGAAACGGTTTTAGTTTGAGCTGTCCTGTTTTTCTCCCATAAAGAGCACCGGATGAAGATAGCGCGATTTTTTGCATCATTCCTATTGATGAGCCGACTATGACCAGCATGAGTTTTGTGTGCTTTAATTTTGAGTCCCAATAGTTTTGTAGTTCAGATATAAAGCGAGGAGCCAATTTCTTCAGGTTTTGGAACTCATCAATCACTAGCACGAGCTTGGCTTTCTTCGCTTCTTCGTAAAAATATTCAAACAGGACTTTCCAAGAATCAATTTTTAGAGCATCCCCTGTCATCGTCATGATATCTTGAGCAAAGCTCTCCATGAGTTCTTTCTCCTCAACATCATTCACAAAACTATAAACCTTTTTGCATTTGACTTCATCAAGAAAGCGTTTAACGAGTCTTGTCTTTCCAAGTCTTCTCCGTCCATAAAAGACTATGAATTCCCCCTTTGAGAGTTTTAAGTATTTCTGCCTGAAAAACTGCAATTCTGCGCACCTATCATAAAATGGCTCTTTGGTCATGGTTAACAAGCATAATCATGATTATCTAAAAAACATAATCATGATTATGTATTAAACATAATTATAATAATGGTTATATATAAACCTTTCGAAGAAAAAACAGGCATCGAATATGAACGACGAGTGAGAAAAGGATGGAATAAAAGACTCCAAAAAAATACCCAATCTAAAAATAAGAACACCATATTAAATTATTATTTTAAGTGAGGTAATGAAGAAAAAGACTCTCTCTTACCAATATAGACTGGCAGATTTTTCTTTTTTTTCTTAACACGAACTCGCTGCTCGTGGCTATCTCAATCGCATCAAGCTGCGGAGTATTACGCCACTCGCCTCAACACGCGAGTTCGTGAGATCTTGAAATTGAGGCCATAGCAAGTTATGGGGTATTCAACCCAATTTCAAGATAAATGCAACAGCTCTTCGTCCACCGTCAAAAACAGAATACTCTTTAAAATCTTTAGTCAACACAAT
>CAYPAC010000016.1:0-12880 GCA_964408615.1 uncultured Methanosarcinales archaeon | reverse complement strand
TGCTTGTGTTTCAATGCTAGTTATTGTATTTTGTGAGATGTTGTTGTTGTTGCTTGTTGATATAAATAATCCCTCTGCGCTTGTGCTGGTGGCATTATTATTGTTTATTATGTTATAGTCTGCATTATTTTCTAGGATTATTCCGCTGCCTCCATCACTTGTTGCAATATTACTTGTAAGATTGTTATTGCCAGCGGTATCAAGATGGATTCCTGAATTAACTGTTCCGGCGCTTGCAATATTTTGGGTTATTGTATTGTTATCGCTTATACCTATTATTAGCCCATCACTGTTAAGGCTTCGTGCAGTATTATTATTCAACACATTATTCTTACTGCCTAACAAATACAAACCATTATTACTAACACTTGAAACATTATTAAAACTCAAAGTATTATTACTACTATTAGTCAAATACAAACCATAACCACTCGATGCATTAGCACTATTATTTTCCAACACACTTCTTGCAGTATTATTCAACCAAATGCCAGCAGTAACATTTGTAATATTGTTGTTGAACAATGAAATGTTAACGGCTGATGAAACATTAATTCCTATGCTGAAGTTCATAATATTACAATTCTTTATCGTAATATTACTTAAACTAAAGTCTGCAGTTCTTGTAATGTTAAACGCCATCACACCTTGAGGATTAGAAGTAATGTTGTATCCGTCACAATCAAATACTAAATTAGAAGTGTTGAAATCAAAGCAAGTGCCTCCTGGTGCGGTTATGTTATTTGTTAATGTTATGCTTTCATTAATTCTTCCGCATGCATTTGGCAGTGTTTGAATGTTAAAACCAACACTTCCATTCAACTCATACCCGCTAAACTCTCTTACATTAAATGATACTCTGTCAACACCTTGCACGATTGTTTCTGTGTTGCTGTTGCCTGACCAGAAAGCATTTCCTTTTTTTCTAACCAAAATAATGTCATTTGGAACGTCAACGTCAAATATTGAACCATTATACTGTTCTTTGGTTATGCTATTTATCCTGACTGGCTTGTTTTCTGAGTTTAGGAAATACTCGCCGACTTTAAGTTCAGTCACTGTTTTCAAAGCAAAAGATTTATATGCATCCACATTATTTTGTGTATTAACAACAAATTGTTGGTACACATTTGGAGGTGCTAAAATGCCAACGTTAACATTGTCTTTTCCAGACAAATTGAAAAAAATGATGAACTCGCATCCTGAAGTGAACTGGCCTGAAGTATTAAGGGTGCGATTAGAGAAGAGAGCTCGACAATTGCTTAAATTCCAAGAAATGATGCGAAGAGGTGAGTTGTAGATGGTAAGCGTTGCATTACGAATTTCAGAAGAACTAGCTAAAATAACTGAAGAACTTCCTTGGGTTAATTGGTCTGAAGTTGCAAGAGAAGAAGCCATTAAAGCTGAAGAATCACGTAAGCGATGGAGTGAAGCAGAAGAAATATTGTCCAAAAGCAAGCTAACAGAAGAACAAGCAATGGAATTAGCAGATGAAATGAAATTATCATTGGCTAAAAGATATAAAGAATTATTAAAGAGGAAATAAATGTTGCTTGTCGTTGACTTTAATGTAGTGTTCTCTGGTGATAAAGAACTTAAAGAACAAACAAAAGTTAAAGTTTTTTCTCCAAGAGAGCTATTAGACAAATATTTTTCAGAAGCATAAGCTTCTTTTTTATCAAAAGATTTATATACTGGTTTCAATACATATACTGAATTGTATGGAGGTACTAAAATGGCTACGTTGACAATATCTGCTCCGAAAGAGCTCAAAAGATTGAAGAAGGAATATCCTGAAATAGATTGGAATGCGGTGATGAAGAGAGGCATACTTAAAAGACTTGAAGAATTAAAAAAGTTTGAAGAATTAAAAAGGAAAGGGGTGATTTGAATGGGGAGTACAACACTGACATTATCTGATGATACAAAGGCAGAGATAACAAGTTTTTGCTGGGTTAATTGGTCTGAAGTTGCAAGAGATGAATTGCTTAAACAAGAAGAACGAACAGAGGTATTCAAACAGTTAGAAGAATTCACAAAAGACAGCACGTTAACAGATGAAGATGCATTACGACTGGGAAAGAAAGTTAATAAAGCTATTGCTAAAAGATTGGGCTTGCTTAAAGAGTCAGAAGGAGTAAAATAAATGTTATTTGTCATTGATGCTAATGAATTATTCTCTCTGCTAATACGAGGAAGCAAAGACTCTAAAGAAATAATTGATTCAGATAAAGTGGAATTAATAGCACCTGCATTATTGTTTACTGAATTTTCAAACAATGAAGAAGAAATATTAGCTAAAACACATAAAACAGCAGAAGAATTTTCTAAACTATTGTTTTCTTTAAAAAAAAGAATTCGAATTATTTCCGAACAAGAATTTAAAGAGTTTATAGTTGACGCGTGTAAACTATTTCCAGAGCATACAAAAGATGCCCCATACTTGGCATTAGGACTGAAATTTAATTGCCCCATCTGGTCTGAAGAAAGATTGCTTAAAAAACAATCGCGAGTTAAAGTATTCAATTCAAAAGAATTGATTATCTTTCTTAATAAATGAGAAGCATAAACCTTATGCTCAGGACTTACTAACAATTCAGAATTGTCTTCAAGTAATACGCGATACATTTCTCCTGTGTGTGAGAATATCTCTTTTGCAGTTGGTTGTTGTAATTCATGTTTATGCGTTTCTTGATTTAATGTCATCACTTTTTCATTGCCCAAATCATAAAATTTTTTCCAGCCATTTTCAGTCATTATTTCTGTTTCGTCATCATAAGATTCACCTGTATAACTGAAGCTTATTCGTTGTCCAACAGTCAAATTTGTGCAAACATCTGCAGGACACAACACACCATCTCTCAAAACAGTAATATTCTCAACAAAGGGTACTTTGTTAAATACTATTTTTGCGCTTCTGTTGAGTTCAGGACACAAAGAACTATTAATGAATGCAAGATTTTTGTCAAAACGCCCGCATTCTTCAAGTCTTGTTTTATTCACGATGTCTGAAAACTCAATTTCAACATCTGGTGTTGTTGGCGGGCTAATGTAGCGGTACACCATCTCAGAAGCATTAGAACCATCTGAAACATTGCCGCCTATCAAATTTAATGTTGCATTTAATACATCTATCCTTGACCAGTCACTAACAACAACACCTGTTGATTTCAACGTTTGTCTGGTGTTATTCAAACTCAATGTTTGTTGTTGTGCTTTAGCAACTTGCTTCATCAAAGCCACACTTCCAGAAACAAATGGTGTAGACATTGATGTGCCGCTTAATGTTCCATAACCTCCACCACGAACTGTTGAATTAATGCCAACACCAGGAGCAAAAACATCAAGCAATGAACCTCTGTTGCTAAACGAAGCAATATTATCCTGCTTGTCAGTTGCACCAACACTAATAGAATACGGTGAACATGCAGGATAACTAATGCCGTTCAAATAACCATTGTTGCCTGAAGCAAATACTGAAACAATTCCCAAACTGTCAGCAACACTAAATGCTGTATCAAACAAGTCAGGACAATTTGTTGAATCATACTGTCCACCATCACCTAAACTACCACTCACTACAGAAATGTTCAACTCCAATGAACGATTTGTACAGTAATCAATGCCAGACAAAACATCACTTGCAGTACAACCACCAGAAGCATCACAAACCTTAACAGGAACAATCTTTGATGCAGGAGCAACAGCTGAAACAATGCCTGAAATGTGCGTGCCGTGACTATTAGCATTATCATCCATTGCGTCAGTATCACTATTAACAAAGTCAATTCCTCCAATTACTTTACCAACAAATGCAGGATGGTTGTAGTCAATACCTGTATCAATAACACAAATACTTTGTCCATTACCAACCACAGAATTATTATCACTTAATGCTAATTGATGAGCATCATCAGCATTTATCAAAGGAATTGCATCCTGCAAAGTGATGTTAAAAATTAAATCATAAATAATCGCCTCAACATGAGGATCATTCTTTAAAGCTTCCAAAACTTCAAGAGTAATTTCAGCAGCAATTGCATGAACCGTCTCATATTCTTTTGTGACTGTGAATGTTTCGTTAAGAACTTCTGAAGAAACAAAATCAACAACCTGGGCACCAGTAATTGAGTTGCCAAAAATAACATTCTGCACAGCAATAGACATATTGGCTTTCTTTTCCAATTCACTGATGACTGCACTCTGTACAACATTAATTTCAATTTTTTTCTGTTCAAGCAATGTTTTTTTGTCTTCAACAACCAACTCATTCTTCACAGGTTTCTTCAACAAAATAATGACTGGAATTTTTTTGCGCTTCAAGAATTGTTCAGCAATTTTGTCATCAACTTTCACTGTACTAATAATTTGTTCTTCAGCAAAAATCAAAAAAGACTGCGAGGCATTTACACGATTGTTCCAAGCAAAAATACTGCCATTAAACACGCCAGCTTCACGCCATGACAGGAACAAAACATCATCTGATAATACTGAACGAACATTATCAGGAACACTGATATTGTAAGCTAATGGCCGTCCATTGCTGTCAATAAAGTATTGCGACAAGTTCAAAGTCACTGAATCAACCAACCTAACATCTGGAATTTTAACAGTTGAAATATCTCCTCCAACAGGAACAAAAGTGTGCGTAATATTATTCAATTTGACTGACGCATTCTCACCTCTCAAGACAACAAGCAGTTTAACATCTGACATTTCAAGACTGCAAGTATCAACACAAGCATTATCAAATGCAGTCGAATTAGACTTTTCAGAATCAAAGACTAAAAACAAAGAATTGTTTAAATCTTGGTAATAAATTCTTGCAGTTCCGGAATGAACAATTCCGCTTGTTCTGAGAGATGTTGCGTGTGAAATGTTCAGCTCAATTATGCTGGTTTCATTTAAAGTGGCCTCAATATTAATCATTGTTTCTTCTTCAGCAATAATTAAGGATGTTATCGAACTCTGCCAGAACGACGACAAAATACTTAAAAACACCATCAAAATTAGAACACTGAGTATTGTAAACCGTCTGCGCAATTTTTTCTCATTTTTCAAAACAGTGCTTTCTGCGATACAGCACCTCTTTCGAACTTAAAGACAATATTTCTCAGTATATAAAATAGTATACTGGCGAGTAAGTGATTATGAAAATAGGGCTGGGAAGAAGCACTTCCAGCGATTACTGAGATGGGGGTCTCAGAAAAAAAGTCATGCCCCAACCCAAGCCCTATGATTGTGAACGTAAGATTTTTAAACCTCCTTTGGCTATTGAAAAGTATGAAACACAAACAATCAATTATGAAGATTAAGAGAGGAATGTCATGGGGTGAATTAGTTGCAACGCTAAAAGTTCTACGCAAAGATCCTGAATTTATGGCGGCATTAAGGCAATTCATAAAAAAGACCACCTCGTAAGCATTCTCTTAAGTTCATCATAAGTTACAATATGCATTTTATGAAGCCCTTCTTCTGCGTTAACAAAATCATAAGCACGCACACCATCGATAGAAAGCAAAGTTCTGTGATCATTAGAAATAACGAGATCTAAATCATTCAACGACGCAACTGCTACAAGTAAAAAATCATTATAAAGATGATCGAGTACTTTTTGTCCAGTCAGTTCTTTAAACCTAACTAAATATTTTTGTACTAACTCTTCTGTTTTTTCATTTATTGATAGCTCATGCTTTGTTATCATGCTGTCATAAAGATTAAGCAGCATAATTCTTAAACTCCGGATTCCATAAGCAGTTATTTGTTTTAATTCTGTAGGTGTATCTCTTAATTCATTTCGCACAACAGAACAACCATAAACAATAGCATTAGCTTTCTTTATTAATTCTTTAATCTTCTCTTCTTCATTATTTTTAACTATTAACCCATAAATATTTGTGTCAAAGATTATCCTTCGCATTATTTTATTATTTATTATCATACTTTCTTCCTCGTTTTTTGTGTGTAAAACGGCATTCCTGCTTGTTTTTCAAGTCGTTTTGTAATGTAGCCAATGCCGTGAGTTTTCTTTCTCTCTATTGAAACTGGTTTTTTCTCTTCTTTTTTCACTAAACTCGTGATTTTTCCTACAAATGGACTTGTTTTCTTTATTTTTGGAGAAAACTCAACTCTCAAAGGTTCTGTTTTTTCTTTTGTTTTCTGCGCATAAAAGTGCAGTCTTCCAAGCAGGTAGCCAGTAATGACGAACAACAAGCTAACTATTGCGAGTCCCATTAACAAATAATTTTTAAACTTCTCAAGGTCAATCAATGGAACTGGTTTCTCAAGCTCTGCACTGATTGCAAGCAATTCCTGGCATCCTTCTATTGCTGCAGAAGCAAGTGCGCGTGCTTTCTCAAACTTGCGTTCTTTCAAAGCACTTTCTGATTGTGTCAAAAATTCTTTTAATTCCAGACATCTTGGATTTTGTTGTAAAATATCCTGCGCAACTTTAATCTCGCTGATTACTTGTTTTGTGTCAACAATTTCTGCAGAGCTTTTCAAAGTAATGTAAACTTTTGATGTTTGTACGAGTCCCAGAGAAGGAACTCTCGCTGTTATTGTGATTTCATAAACTGCCGGCTCTGTGTGGCTTTCAATAAACAACTTAACAGGCACTTCTTCTCCAGGGGCTAATGAAGCAATTTCAGTGCGTTCAAGACGCAGACTCAAATCTCTTGTATCAGTAGATGCATCAAGCTGAATGTTTTGCAGTGTCAGCTTACCTGTGTTTTTTATTATAAAGACACTTGTAATCTGGTCCTTGCTTTCCATCACCAAAGGCTGTCTTGGAGTAATGAATGATAATGCGCCAACAATTTTTTTAGTTGTTGCAACACCGCCGCCTGCCTGGATTATTCTTGTTGTTGTGACTGTTGTTGTTTCAGTGCTTGTAGCTTCAGCAAGTGAGTATAATGAAAAGTCTGAAAAGGACTGGGTGAGCGTTGAAGAATTTGTGTCAACAACAGTTCCGTTGACAAGCGTCCATAAACTACACGTAGCAATTGTTGGAGTAACAATAGTTAGGTCAGCTTCTGCACACTTGTAAACTTCAAGGTTTTGCGGGCGGGAAACATTTGTGCCAAGATTTGTGTAAGCATACACAAGTTCTGCTGTGTTGAATGTTGCTGTTGACCTGAGTCTGAATTTGTCTTTTATTGTTCTGTTGAGTGGTGTATTAACATCAATATTTCTGAAATCATTTGTTGTGAATAAGTTTCCGCCAGCTGCAGTGATGGTTGTGTTTTTTAATGTTATGTTAAAAAACAAAGTAGTGCTTGTTAATACTGTATCATATTGTCCTGGAGTTATTTCTGTTGTTATTGATGCAGGAGTTGCGTTAAGAACAATTACATCAGACTCAATGTCTTTCAAAAGCAGTGAATCAAATCCGTCTGCACTAAGTGTTGTATTGCTTCTTGAGTTTACAAAGAATAATTTTGTTTGGTTTGTTCTTAAAGCATTCTGGTCGCGAACATCTGCAATAACACTAAATGTTCCTGTGCTTGATGGTGTGTAGTTGAAATAATAAATAAATTGTTTGTCAGCAATAATTGTTGTAATATTCTGCGGCGTTGTTACGTTATTGTCTACTAACAGCGTCACATTGCTAACTCCTATAGAGAAGTTAAGCACTAAAGTAATGTTGACTAATTCATTTACGCCTGCATATTTTCTTGAAATGTTGAATTGTTCAATTATTGGCGCTCTGACTAATGTTTGGTTTGCCAGGCCTGGCTCTACGAGCATGAATCTTGCAAGAGAAATGTTGTTGCCTGGATACTGAACAACAACCTTGTTTATGTCCTGCCTTAGAGTTGCATTTTGTCTTGAAAGATTACAACTATTAATGTCGTCACAGCGATACAATTGCAAGTTTGGCTCGTTGGCTATTGTTCCAACAATTGGTTCGTAATTGTAAACTACTGTAACATTATCATATCTTGCATTTGTTATATTATTGTCCCATACTGCTACTCGTTTGAATCCTGTTGGCGGCAGTGTTTCATTTGTTCTTCTTTCATAATCTGTTGAAACATTGATTAGTGTTTCGCCTGCACTGTTGCTGTTGTTAAGCAATGTTGGCGTTAAATTTAGTGTTACAGGGTCGCCGAAATCAACCTGAATATCCCATTTTGAGTTGTTGGGCATTAGTAATGATGTTCTTCCTATTGATTGGTTGATTGTGTTTTTTCCGCATACATCTCTGATAATTATTTGGCTTACGTTTGCTCCGGTTATGTTTAGTGTTGTGTTGATTCTTGTGTTGTCGAGTATGAAACTGCTGTTGAATGTCTGATTGGCTATTGTTGTAATAACTGAAGTAATGTTGTACTGTCCTTCTTCTAATGCAATGAATGAATAATTTGTTTCAATTTGGTAAGTGCCAAAATTGAAAACCTGCGCATTAGCAGTCAGATTGCTTACAAGCCCAGAAACATTTGTTACTGAAAGATTAACACTGTCCTGCAAAGTGTCTAAGTCATAAATTGTTGTTAATGTTACGTTAGTGTTGTTGAGAACGTATGTTTGGTTTGAACATGCTAACAGTTCTGTTATGTTTCCTGCTTGTCCAACTGGCCTGTCAAGGCGCAGTTCTATCATTGTTGTTGTGTTTTGTGCTGCGCCGCGTGAAATGTTGTAACCTAATGCTGTTACGTTTAGTATTCTTGGTGTTTCATTTCTGATAATGAAAGTTCCTGTCCAGTTTTGGGCATTTACTGCAGACATTATTGTTGTTTCATTATTTATTGTAAGATTTATCTGGTCAAAGAAATCAAACTCATTTAGTTCAGAAACATTAATTGTAATATTTTCATCTGGTCTTACAATTGTTCTGTTCAATGGGTTTGTAATGTTGAGTTCGACTGCAATGTACAGTCTTGTTTCGTTAGTAACGTTTGCATTGGCATTATCAAAGCACGTGACTGAAAGATTGTATCTTCCTCTTGTTACAGTTAATGTGGTGTTTGTTGCAGAATTATTATTGCTCGTAACAGCAGATTGCAGTGTACCGTTTATTGTCGGATAACAAGTCAATGTTGTATTAATATTATCTATAACAGTCCAGTTGAACAGTATATTAAATGGCCCGAATGAATTATTTGCAGGCGTTCTGTCAGCAAAAGCAACACTTGGCGGGGTTGCGTCAATCCTGAAAGTACTAATGCTCGAATTTGTTTTGTTGCCAATTTCATCAAATGCTGTGACAAACCAGTAATGAGTAATATTTTGTGTTAGTATTGCAGTATTATTTGTTGCATTGCTATCGCCAGTTACGGTAAGATTGAAAACTTCAGCAGTGAAAGTGTCATTTGTTGAGACATTAATCACATAAGTTACTGCGCCGAATGAATCACTCCAATCGAAAGTAATATTGTTTGTTATATTAATCCAAGAATCATTTACCGGCGTGAATAACGTAATCGGCTGTGTTTCGTTAATAGCAAAAATTGTGAAATGGCTGATGTTAAACTTGTAGCCGTTGCCATCATATGATTGTTCTCTGCAGATTGTTGCATTGCAAAGCTCAAATGTTGTGTCTGTGAAGCTGACAATAACCTGAGGATTGTTAAAGACAAGATTAAACAAAGTAATATTAGCAGTAGCATTCAATCCTTGGCTTCTTGTTGTGTTAACAAAAGTTCTGTTGCTTGACAAATTAATGTCCATTGAAAGATTTGTACCGTTTGCAGTGATGAAATTCACAAACTGCAATGTTGCAGCACCAGTGATTGTTATTGTTGGCTTGACAGTATTGAAGCTATAATTAGTCATTCTTTCGTTGTCAATTAATGAGAAGTTAGAACCAAGTGCTGCTTTAATACTCCAATTTGTGTTTTGGAATGAAGAGTTTGTTATCAAAATATTTGTTGACTCATTGATTTCAAAGCCAGTATTGCTATCAACAATTGTTGTATTTGTGAAATTATTATTGTTGCTTGTTGTTAACACAAATACTGCAGGATGACCTTTAAAAGTATTATTCATTAAAACATTGTTGTTCGAGTTTGAGTCAAGGATGATGCCGTTGTTGTTGGCTGTTCCTGTGTTGTTTGTCAAGATGTTGTTGTTTGAGCTTGCGCTGAGGCTGATTGCGTTGTTGTTGTTGGCTGTTCCTGTGTTGCCTGTAAGGTTGTTGTTTGAGCTTGAGTCGAGGTCGATGCCGTTGTTGTTGTTGGCTGTTCCTGTGTTGTTTGTCAAGATGTTGTTGTTTGAGCTTGAGAAAAGAAGAATGCCTTCGTTGTGGGCTGTTTGTCCTTTATTATTGTTCAAAACATTATTCCTACTTGACAACAAATAAATTCCGTACAATGATGAAGTTCCTGCATTAGCTGAAAAGTTACCAAAATTAATCGTGTTATTACTACTATTCCTCAAAAACAAACCGATACCAGAGGTTACATTCGCAGTATTGTTTTCTAAAACACTTCTTGCAGTATTATTCAACCGAATTCCATTAGTAACATTAGTAATGTTGTTGTTGAACAACGAAATATTAACTGCTGATGAAACATTAATTCCAATTCTGAAACTTCTGATATTGCAGTTTTGGACTGTGATGTTGCTTAAGTTGAAAGTGTTTGTGCTTGATATGTTAACTGCAATTATGCCACTTGGGTTTGTACCGCCGGTAATGTTGAAACCTGCGCAATTCAAGAAAACTCTCGACACATTGAAGTCAAAACAGGAATTGTCGCCAACGAGAACGTTTTCAGTTAATGTTAAACTTTCGTTAAGAACACCGCAACCAGAACCAACGCGGTATGTTGTAAAGCTTGAAACATTAAAAACAAAATTGTTGTTGGTAGAATTCAAAACAACGCAAACAGGAGAAACACAATCATCAAAAGTGCCATCATCATCATAATCCACCTCAGGAATCAACAAGCCAGTATTGCCTGTGAGTGTTGCCAGTATTGTAATGTTTGCTGTCACATTCAAACCACGACTTCTTGAAGTGTTGACGTGAACTCTATTTGTTGACAAATTAACATCCATCGACAAATTAGTACCATTAGCATTGACAATGTTGAAGAACGTTAGTTCAGCTTGACCAGTATCACGGAAAGTAACACGCGGACTGTTAGCAAAAGTATAATTCGTCATTCTTTCATTGTCTATTAAGCTGAAATTACTTCCAAGAGCTGATTTAATTGACCAATTAGTGTTTTGGAATGAAGAGTTTGTTATAAGAATGTTGTTTGAAAAATTTATTTCAATTCCAGTATTGCCAATGATTGTATTGTTTGTTAAGTTGTGATTATTGTTTGGTGCTGGTGCGGTTCCTATTAATAATATTCCTATGGAATTAGCACTTGTAAATGTGTTATTGTGAACAATAGTATTTGTTGATTGGTCAATTCTTAGTCCTTGTCCAGTACTGCTTGTTCCTCTGTTTGCTGTTAATTTATTGGCGCTTGCGCTTCCGGTGATATCTATTCCTTGCGCACTTGTGCTTTCACCAAGATTGCCTGTTAAATTGTTATATCCTGCAGAATCCATACGTATGCCTGCACTACTTGTACTTGTCCCAGTGTTATTAATAGCAATGTTATATTCTGCTCCATCAAAATTAATTCCAGGACTTTGTACGCTAATTCCAGTATTGTTGGTAAGGTTATTTGTTGAGCTCGTCAACAAATAAATTCCTTCTGGAGTATTGCTATTACCAAGATTATTCCTAAGAGTATTATTATGACTTGTTTCGAGTATGATTGCTTCACCCGCCAGAGCTTTTGCATCATTATTCTCAAGAACATTATGCACACTATTCAACAAATACAATCCTTTACCTTGAGTAGCATCAGAATTAGTAGAAACATTACTGTAACGAATCGTGTTATTACTACTATTCCTCAAAAACAAACCAGTACCGCTTGTTGCATTCACAGTATTATTTTCCAACACGCTTCTTGCAGTATTGTTCAACAAGATGCCGTTTGTAACATTCGTAATGTTGTTGTTGAACAAACTAACATTCACTGCACTTGAAACATTAATTCCAATTCTGAAACTTCTGATATTGCAGTTTTGGACTGTGATGTTGCTTAAGTTGAAAGTGTTTGTGCTTGATATGTTAACTGCAATTATGCCACTTGGGTTTGTACCGCCGGTAATGTTGAAACCTGCGCAATTCAAGAAAACTCTCGACACATTGAAGTCAAAACAGGAATTGTCGCCAACGAGAACGTTTTCAGTTAATGTTAAACTTTCGTTAAGAACACCGCAACCAGAACCAACGCGGTATGTTGTAAAGCTTGAAACATTAAAAACAAAATTGTTGTTGGTAGAATTCAAAACAACGCAAACAGGAGAAACACAATCATCAAAAGTGCCATCATCATCATAATCCACCTCAGGAATCAACAAGCCAGTATTGCCTGTGAGTGTTGCCAGTATTGTAATGTTTGCTGTCACATTCAAACCACGACTTCTTGAAGTGTTGACGTGAACTCTATTTGTTGACAAATTAACATCCATCGACAAATTAGTACCATTAGCATTGACAATGTTGAAGAACGTTAGTTCAGCTTGACCAGTATCTCGGAAAGTAACACGCGGACTGTTAGCAAAAGTATAATTCGTCATTCTTTCGTTATCTATTAATGAGAAATTGCTTCCTAATGCTGCTTTAACACTCCAGTTAGTATTTTGGAAAGAACTATTCGTAATCAAAACATTGTTTGATGCATTGATTTCTATTGCTGTGTTGCCGAGTATTGTGTTATTTGTTATGTTGGTATTGTCACGCTGTACGAAAATTCCAATCACTCCATTAAACGTGTTATTTAATAGTTTGTTATTCTCTGCGCTTACGTCAATTCCTTCATCAGTAATGCTCGTCACACTATTTTCTCTTAAAACATTATTTATGCTT